>NC_019907.1:1372500-1462500 GCF_000325745.1 Liberibacter crescens BT-1
ATTTCTCTTTTATTAACATACACAGTTAGCCACGACCTCCCCAAAAAAGCAATACTTAAGATGACACACTTCTTTCGACATCGAATATATCATTTATGAATTTTTATTCTAGCAAAAACATTCTTATTAACTTTAAAAGTTAAAAAATTAAACCAAAATATCAATATATTTTTGTCTTATCCAATCTGACGCAATATTCAACAATTAAATTAAAATTCAAAGCTTGAACAAGAAATACTAAAAAATTAGAAATTCTCATAAAATCATGAATTTAATAAAAAAAAGTATCCTGATAGAAAAAACAGCTCTTACAGAAGGAATCGCTTGAATGGATTGTCTTGACCTTAGAATCTTGCGCCTGATTCAGGCAGACGCTACACTTGCTATCGCCGATCTTGCAAAAAAAGTAGGTCTCTCTACTACACCTTGTTGGCGACGTATTCAAAAAATGGAAGAAGAAGGTATTATTCTAAATCGGATAACTCTTTTAAATCCAGAAAAAATCAATACAAATGTTACTGTTTTTGTCTTTATTTCTATAGAAAGCCATTCTATAGAATGGTTAAAAAAATTCTCTCAGATAATCATAGAATTTCCTGAAGTTGTTGAATTTTATCGTATGAGCGGTGACGTGGATTACCTATTACGTGTGGTTATTCCTGATATAGAAGCTTACGATTCTTTTAATAAGAAACTTATCTCAAAAGTTGAAGTTCGTTCCATTTCTTCACTTTTTGCTATAGAAAAAATAAAATTTACTACTGAATTGCCACTAAAATATGTACTTCCTGAAAAACAAAAGTATAGCTCACCTAAACCCTTATAGACATTACAACTTATAAATAATACAATAGTTTTAAATAAGCTACGTCTCTGAAGAAGTTATCTTTAAAAATTGAAATCAGATTACTGTGTTTAGGAAATTATTTATCTTGAATGAACGTATGTTAATAAATACTTTGACTCCAAGTAACCTAATAAAAGCAATTGGCTTAATATAAAATTAAGTTCTATGTAGAGTCTACACTTTATATATCACTAATTTACCCTTGATTTTTGACTTATTAACATCAATATCATCTTTATTATGTGTTTGATAAAGAAAAACTGGAGATTATTATGAACGACGAAACTGTCGTAAACGAGTCTGAATTTTCTACTGATGCTTCTTTACAAGAAGAAATAAGTATTGTTGATCAACTAGAACAAGCTAAAGCCGAAACTGCAGAGTTACATGAAAAGTACTTGAGGCTTGCTGCAGAAATGGAAAACTTTCGTCGTCGTACTGAAAGAGAAAGAAAAGATATTAGAGCTTATGCCATCACTACATTTGCTCGTGATATGTTGACAGTTTCTGATAATCTTTCTCGTGCACTTGATTCTATTCCTGTAGATAAAAAAGAAACATCTGATACAAGCCTTAAGGCATTGATTGAAGGTGTAGAAATGACAAAACGATCTATGCTTTCAGCATTAGAAAGCCATGGTGTATGTAAAACAGAAGCACAAGGACAGAAATTTGATCCAAATTTTCATCAAGCAATGTTCGAAGAACATAATGAAGCAGTACCAAACAATACTGTAATAAAAGTAGTTCAAGAGGGATACAATATAGGAGACCGTGTGTTGCGACCAGCTATGGTAGGAGTTGCAAAAGGTGGACCCAAGTTATCGCAACTAGAAAAAAATTCTCCAAATTATGTTGAAAACGAACACATATCTTCTTCACCAGAGACAGAAATTCCTTAAAAAATTATTATAAAATAATCTAACTTCTTATTAAGTAGAGATATTATAAATATCTCTCTTAAGGAGAAGGATGTTAATTTTAAAATAAAAAACTCTCTTTAGAGCCATTTAATGCTTTGTACAAAAGCCAAAGTTTTATTCGTAGCTCTTATAGATTTAATCTTTATTATAAGCT
Organism: Liberibacter crescens BT-1; assembly: GCF_000325745.1. Lineage (NCBI taxonomy): Bacteria > Pseudomonadati > Pseudomonadota > Alphaproteobacteria > Hyphomicrobiales > Rhizobiaceae > Liberibacter > Liberibacter crescens. The sequence continues at coordinate 1,374,425 of NC_019907.1, forward strand.
TATTAGAGATTTTTTAAAATAAGATGCAATAAAATTCAATTAAGACGGGCTAGAAATTGTAACAATCATTGCAGAACTATCATCTTTTTGGCGTTCTCCTTGAGGCTGAGTACCTGTTTCCATATAATATATCGTTTCAACAATGTTGGTAACATGATCGCCAATACGTTCAATGTTTTTAGCACAAAACAACAAATGCGTACATGGAGTAATATTACGTGGATCCTCCATCATATATGTTAATAACTCCCGAAACAACGATGTATGTATAGCATCTAACTCACCATCACGACTACGTATTAATTGCGCTTCATCAGCAGAACGAGTAGTATAAACATCTAACATTTCAGTAAGCTGCTTTAATGCTAATTCTGACAAAGGCTCAATACCGCGAGCTAATTTTCGAGGAACACCACTCATCTGTACAGCGAGGACACGTTTTGAGGTATTTTTTGATAAATCTCCTATACGCTCCAAATCAGAAGCAATCCTAATAGAGCCAATTATTTCACGCAAATCCGCTGCCATCGGCTGACGTTTAGCTATTGTAAGAATAGCTTTATCACAAATTTCACGTTCAGCTTGATCTAGAATCACATCATCAGATATAACTTTCTGTGCCAGCTCAGTATCTCCTTCTACAAGAGCTCTTACAGAAAAGGCTAACATTTTTTTAGAAAAAGAAGCCATTTGAGAAATACGCTGAGCAAGAAATTTTAATTCTTCATCGTAAGCAGAAAGAATATGAAATGACATCAAAATTTTCTCCTCTTTAAGAAAAATAACTTAGCTTAACCAAACCGTCCCATAATATAATCTTGAGTCCGTTGATCTACAGGAGCAGTAAACATTTTATCTGTATCATTTTCCTCTACTAAATAACCTAAATGAAACATAGCTGTACGTTGCGATACACGAGCAGCTTGTTGCATAGAATGTGTAACGATTACAATAGTAAAATTTTTACGTAACTCATGAATTAGCTCTTCAACAGAAGCTGTAGCAATAGGATCAAGTGCTGAACAAGGCTCATCCATCAAAATGACTTCTGGACTTACAGCTAAAGCACGAGCAATACAAAGACGTTGCTGTTGTCCACCAGAAAGGCTCATACTATATTCATACAATCTGTCTTTTACTTCATTAAATAACCCGGCTTGCTTAAGACTAGTTTCAACTATATTGTCTATTTCTAATTTATTTTTTCCTAAACCATGTATACGTGGCCCATAAGCAACATTATCATAAATAGACTTTGGAAATGGATTGGGCTTCTGAAATACCATACCAACACGAGCACGCAACTCTACAACATTTACCGAAGGGTCATAAATATCTTTACCATCCAGTGTAATATGACCTGAAAAACGACAATCTTCAATTGTTTCATTCATACGATTAAGACAACGTAAGAAAGTAGACTTCCCACAACCTGAAGGCCCTATTAAAGCTGTTACTGAATGCACTGGAACTTGTAGAGTTATGTCAAATAAAGCACGCTTTTCTCCATAATATACAGAAACATCTTTGCTTATTATTTTATATTGAGTTTTCTTTTTACTCTGATTCCCTGCAACACTTTCTCGAGATATTAGCATCTTAAAAATCCCTCTTATTACCAGCGCCGCTCAAATCGTTTTCTTAAAAAAACCATAGCAATATTAATAACAACTAACAGAAAAATAAGTATAATTATCCCTCCAAAAGCTCGTTCAACAAAACCTCGCTCTGCCTCATTTGTCCATAAATAAATTTGTACTGGCAATGCAGTTGCTGGATCTGTTATTTTTTTCGGGTAACTTGTCACAAAAGCAACCATACCAATCAATAGCAAAGGAGCTGTCTCACCAAATGCACGAGACAACCCAATAATAGAACCTGTTAATATACCTGGCATAGCCAATGGCAAAACATGATGGAAAACTGTCTGCACTTTTGAAGCCCCCAAACCTAAAGCAGCAGAACGAATAGAGCCCGGAACTGCTTGTAATGCTACACTTGCAGATATAATTACATTTGGCAAAGTTATCAAAGCTAAAACTAATCCACCAACAAGGGGACTTGAACGTGGTATACCAAATAAGTTAATAAATATTGCCAATCCAAGAAGACCGTAAACAATAGATGGAACCGCTGCAAGATTATTAATATTAACTTTGATTAAAGTTGTTAAAAAATTCTTTTGTGCAAATTCTTCCAAATAAACTGCAGAAGCAATTCCTATTGGAAGTGTCAATATAATAATAATTAACATCATATATAAAGAACCAACAATTGCTACACCAACTCCTGCTACTTCTGCACGGCTAGAAGCACCACCAGTAAATAAGTCATAATTAAAATAAGTTGATAAACAGCCCTCTTGTACAAGTTTTTTAATCCATTCCACCTGTTGATTAGAGATTTTGCGTCTATTTTCAGGCACTGATAAGTCAATTTCACCCTTAAAAGCATAATCAACATTAGCACTAGCTAACACCAAAACCTCAACTGTTTTGCCTATTAACGAAGGATTCTTCATTAACAAATCACGAAGTTGCACCTTTACTGTAGCCGATAACATCTCATCAATTTTCGACATGCTAGAATAATTATTAGTATCGACCCCTAATTTCCGGGCAAGAGCTTGGCGAGCTATTAAAGAATAATTACCAAACATCAACGCTGAAGAATTAGAATAGGCATCTTTTTGAGGATTAATTACATTTTCTGAAAACTCTATTGGTAAAGAAATTTTTGTTTGCCAAAATGCGCCAATTCCCTTTGATATAATAGAATATACTAAAATTATAAGAAAAGAAAAACTAATAATTATAGATGCCATACCATAAAAACGAAATCTTTTCTCAGCAGCATAACGTCGTTTGAGGCTAATTTTATTATCTGAGAAAGATTTTTTAGTAGAAGAAAATTCATTCATTCATACTTTTCCTGATATTTCTGAACAATATAAAGTGCAAAAATGTTAAGGAAAAATGTAATAACGAATAAAGTCAATCCAAGAGCAAAAGCTACCAATGTCTGTGGAGAAGTAAACTCAAGATCCCCTGTTAATTGATTCATAATTTTAACAGTAACAGTAGTCATAGACTGAAAAGGGCTGAAATAGAAATGTGCAGCTACACCCGCAGCTAATACCACAATCATTGTTTCTCCGATAGTTCGTGAGGCTGTCATTAATAAAGCACCAGCAATACCAGGAAATGCGGCAGGAAAAATGACATATTTTATAGTTTCTGAACGTGTTGCTCCCAAACCAAAAGAACCATCTCTCAATGTACGAGGAACTGCAGAAATGATATCTTCTGAAAGAGAAGAAACATAAGGGATTAACATTATACCCATTACCAATCCAGCTGTTAGAACACTCTGAGCTTGAATAAAATCTTTATAATTTCCTGTCATTAAGCCATTTATAAATATGGACATATCTCGCAAAAAAGGACCTACAACTGATATAGCAAAAAATCCATAAACAATTGTTGGAATTCCTGCAAGAATTTCAATGACAGGCTTAATAGCAGATCGCACCTTTTTAGAAGCATATTCTGCCATATAAATAGCTGCAAGTAAACCAATTGGAACAGCAAATAACATTGCTATAAAACCAATATAAAACGTACCTAAAAGCAAAGGGATAAGACCAAATTGACCAGGAGAATTCGGAGAACCAGCGGCTGAAAAACGTGGATCCCATACTGTGCCAAAAAAAAATGCTTTTGCTGGAACAACGCAGAAAAAACTTATAGCATTGGAAAGCATAGAAATTATGATTCCAATCGCTACTAAAACAGAAAAAAATGATGAAGCCATAAAAAGAAAAACTATAAATTTTTCAATTTTATATTGAACACGTAATCGTGGAGAAATCTGAATATTAGCATAAAATGCTCCAGCCAAAACTAATGCTAATATAAGACACGTAACCGCTACCCGACTTTTATATGTAAGGGCCTGAATGTAAAAAGCAGCTTTTATTACCCAAGACTGAGGATTAGTTGCCAATATTAAATCATATGACTTTAAAATATTTAATACATTAGAATAATCTTTAAGAGATTGTTTATCTTGAGAACTAAGAAGAGGTAAAATTTTTGCAATATTTTCTGCTACATTATAATTAATTTTTTGTTCAATTAAAGGTAACTTCGATATCTCATCTGAAAGCGCTCTATTAACCTGGAATTGAATCAATCTTGGGGAAAACAATAGCCATAAAGATACAATAATCAAAGCCGGGATTACAGAATAAAGAGCAACATATACTCCATAATAACCCCACCTAGGATGAAGACCTTTTACCTTACAAGACATAACTCTAGAACGAGTATACCCCGTAAGGTAAGCTACAAGACCTATAACAATGAAGAATAACCCAAAAATGGAGAAAAACATCTTTATTCCTGAAAAAAACTGGATTTAAGGTGATTTTCTAAAAATTTTTATCCCTAAAATCCATTCATAATTTCTCCAACCTTTACATGGTTTTGCATAATTTTTCTTTCGCTATCAGGCATAGGAACCAAACCATATTTAACAAGAGGAGATTCAGGACCTATCATTTGATCCGATACAAAATAATCAACATATTCCTTAAGACCAGGTATTAAAGAAAGATGCGCTTTCTTAAGATAGAAAAACAGTGGACGTGCAATAGGATATTGAGAAGACGCTATCGTTTCCATAGAAGGAGTTATTCCATTTACTGCAACAACCTTTAATATATCAGCATTGTTTTTATAAAAAGAAAATCCAAAAACACCAAAAGCAGTTTTATTTGCATTAATACGTGTTAAAGTTTCTGTATAATCACCATCAATATCAATTGCTACACCATCTTTACGGATCATTAAACACGTTTTATTTGCTTCTTCTTTATCTAAAACTATTCTTTTTATTTCTTCTAAAGCACCAGAAACTTCACATCCCTCTTTCAAAACCTTTTCTTCAAATCCTTCACGAGTACCATGCTTTTCTCCTGGAATGTATATTGAAATTGGAATATTAGGCATAGATGGATTAATCTCTGACCATTTCTTCAATGGATTTGATATAAGCTGACCTTTTACAATAATTTTTGCTGCCAAAGCCTTATAAAGATCTTCAATCTTCATAGAGATGCTACCCAAGCTATTATCAACAGCTAATACAACTCCATCATAACCAATACGCACTTCTTCAATATCAGATACACCATTCTTTTTACATTCTTCAAACTCACCTTTCTTCCTCTTACGAGAAGCATTAGCAATATCAATTTTATCTTCCCCAACACCTCTACAAAATTCTTTTATTCCAGGCCCAGAACCACCAGATTCAATAAGAGGAGTTTTGAAATCAGTAAAAAATTCACTAAAATTTTCAGCAACAATCCTGGCATAAGGTAAAACAGTTGAAGAACCAGACACTCTAATTTGATCCCGTGCAAATAGAGTTTTACTTGAAATTAAAACAGTACACAAAGTTATAATGATTGGTTTTAAAGCACCCATAATCACTCCACCCATTTGTTTAAAAAAACCTAATATAGGTTTCCTACTTAATTTCCTGATAAACTCTAATCAATATAGAATGTCAATGTATAAAATTACCATTATAAAATAAAATCAGTACTTGGGATTTAAAATATCTCTTGTAATTAAAGGATCTAATCCGTAGCAACAACCCATACAGGCTCTATTATTGTTTTTCTTAAAAAATAATGTGTAAATATCCTAAAGAAATTTAGTCACTAAAAAGTAACTTCTTTTATATACATGGACAAGATGTTATCTTAAGAAAAAGTAAGCCGCTTTAGCTCAGTTGGTAGAGCACATCATTCGTAATGATGGGGCCACGTGTTCGAATCACGTAAGCGGCACCAAAATTAATTGTTTGACTTCAAGTATCCTTGATATGCTTTATTTAACATGCGAAATTAATAGCTTTTAGATTTTATCCCCTCATAATTGTTATTCTACATTAAATCTGCACAATACATAAAGAAGACATATTAGCTTTCATCAGAAGGAACAACAGAATACTTTTTAATAAATTTAAATTGTAGCAAACTAAATAACATAGTAAGCGGAATAATTGCGGATATTTTAAATAGAGCCCAAAATTCTGTAGAGAAATTCCGTCTTATTATTTCATTAAGTATTGCCAGAAATATGAAAAATATTCCCCACCGCAGAGTAAGCTTACGCCAGCCTTCTGCAGTTAAGCAAAAAACCTCACCAAAGAATAAACTTAATAATGACTTACCTAATACAAGACCCCCGAGAAGAACGCTTGCAAAGAGCATATAAATAACTGTTGGTTTGAGCTTTATAAAAGATTCATCGTGAAACCAAAGAGTCAGCGCTCCGAAAAATAACACGAATCCCCCAGAAACGAACAAAACAACCGGAAAAGAACGCAAAATAAACCACGATAATATTAATGATATAATCGTTGCAATCATAAATAAACCAGTAGCGATAAAAACCTTTCCTCCAAAAGAATGAACTATTCCAAATTTGCTTATCCATTTTTCATCGTAGTCATAAAAATTAGACAAAAAAAACACTAAAAGAGGACCAATCTCCAAAAAAAACTTAATCAGTTGACTATTTGATGCTATTTTTTTTGATTGTTCTTTAAATTGTGTTGTCATGTGCACCAACTCTCTCATACTCAGATAATCCAGTAATAGCTTTTGCAAAATCCCTTGCAACAAAAGGCTCAAGATCACTTTCCTTTTCACCAATACCAATAAAATAAACAGGCAATTGATATTTCATTGAAATAGCAACAAGAATACCACCACGCGCTGTCCCATCAAGTTTTGTCATAACAAGACCTGTAACCCCAACAACATCCCGAAACATTTCTACTTGATTCAAGGCATTTTGTCCAACAGTAGCATCAAGAACCTGAAGAACTGCATGAGGAGCATTTGAATCAAACTTTCGCAACACCCGTGCTATTTTTTTCAGTTCCTCCATCAAGCCAATCTTGTTCTGAAGACGACCGGCTGTATCAATAATAAGAACATCCTTTTTCTTTTCCTTTGCTTGTTTAAAAGCCTCATAAGCAAGAGCTGCTGCATCACCTCCAACTTTAGCACTTATAAAATCAGAGGAAGTCCGATCTGCCCACACCTTAAGCTGTTCAACAGCTGCTGCGCGGAATGTATCACCTGCAGCGAGCATAACCTTTAACCCCGAATCAGAAAGTTTTGCAGCTAATTTCCCAATAGTAGTCGTTTTTCCAACACCATTAACACCAACAACAAGAATAACATTTGGCTTGTTAGAAACATTCAATTCAAAAGGCTGAGAAACTGGTACTAATATTTTTTCTATCTCTGTACTCAGAATATGTATTACCTCTGCAGAGGACACATCCTTTTTATAACGTTCAGTAGACAAAACGTTTGTAATCCGCGTTGCTAAATCGACTCCCAAATCAGAACGAATTAATAAGGATTCAAGTTCTTCAAGAATACTTTCATCAAGTTTACTTTTAGTTAAAAGATTACCAATATCTTTTTTTAACTGTGACGACGTCTGAAACAAACTGGTTGTTAGTTTTTGAAACCAGCTAAAGTGATCATCTTGTGACACTTTATCAGGAAAAGATTCTTCAATCTTTATCTCTTCAGCTCTTGATGAAGAATCTTCTTGCGTTGTATTACAAACTTCAGAAGAACAATCTGATGTTTTTTGAGAAGATAAAAAATCTGAATTTTTCTTGAACGAGAGAAACTTCGTGAAAAAATCCATTGCCACCTCAAAATAATTTATTTTTAAATACATAAATAAATGCCTATGAAATAGCTAAAGTCAATCAAATTTCTTTATAAAAAGATCTCAGATTATTTAATAAGCCATGCGAAGCTTTAAAAATAAAAGCTCTTTCCTAGTATAATTAGTCGTACTGAAAGTTTTACTCATATAAAAGAATGAGTTTTTATCCATGCTCCTGTTTTAGAATCAAGCTTTCCAGCCCACTCTTTTTCTGCTGGTCCGGTCATGATAACATGGCCATCATCGCGCCAATGAATCATTAATTTTCCACCGGGCATCTCAACAAGAACAGTGCGATCTGTACGACCAATACGAATAGATGAAACAGCAGCAGCACAGGCTGCTGAGCCACAAGCAAGTGTTAAACCTACGCCACGCTCCCAAGTACACAATTGAAGAGAAGATTTAGACGTAATTTTTGCCAAAGAAACATTAATACCTTCAGTAAACATAGGATCGTTTTCAACATGCTTTCCTATATTTGATAAATCATAATCAGAAAAATTCTTTTCAATCCAGAATATTATATGAGGATTCCCCATAGAAAGAACCGACGGTGAATCCAATATAAATCCAGAATCAATAGAACCCACCTGAAAGTCAATACAACTGGTATCATCAAATTTTCTGGCAAGGGGAACATCTTTCCAATCTAAAAGAGGTACACACATATCAACAGATATTAATCCATCCATATGCTGTTCAGCATTTAATAAGCCACGCAAAGTTTCAAAAGTAAAAGTTTTTTGTCCTGTTTCTTTTGCAAGAAAGTCAACAACACAACGAGTACCATTACCACAAGCTCCTACTTCTGACCCATCACGATTCAAAATAAAAATTTTAGCATCTGCTGATAGTGTATTTGAGCGATAAACAACCATCATTTGATCAAACTGCGTTCTTTCATCAGAAGACAAAGAAGAAACAACGTCAGGAGCTATTGTTGTATTGCAATCTCGCATATCAACAACAAGTATTTTGTTTCCTATACCATTCATTTTTACAAAATTTACCATACCCATTGAAGATTACCTTCTGCTATTTCTCAAATTACAATAAGAATGCAAAATTATTCGTTATGCTATGGTAATTTGACTTCAGTCATCAAACAAAAAAGTTCAATAGCTCAATCAGATTTTAAAATAATTTATGCACAATATAGTATCAAGAACATTCGACTTGATATTGGAGACATACCACGATATCTTTTATCAAAAGGCCATGACTATATTCTACATGCACTCACTTTTGAACAAATACTGCAACATGAAAATAATTCAACTCCTATGGCTAAGGATACTAAGCGATGTTTAAAAATCTTCAAGAACGTATCGGCCTCATTTTTAATGACCTGACTGGTAGAGGTGTTTTATCAGAAGCTGATATATCAAAAGCCTTACGTGAAGTGCGCCGTGCACTCCTAGAAGCAGACGTAGCCCTTGAAGTTGTTCGATCTTTTATTGAAAGAGTCCAAGAAAAAGCCCTTGGAAAAGAAGTGCTGAAAAGCATAAAACCAGGTCAAATGGTCATCAAGATTGTCCATGATGAGCTTGTGGAAATTCTCGGGAAAGAAAACATAGAATTGGATCTTAACGCTCCAGCCCCAGTTGTTATTATGATAATCGGTCTTCAAGGATCTGGTAAAACAACAACAACTGCCAAGATTGCAAATCGTTTGAAAACTCTTAAGAAGAAAAAATCCCTTATTGCATCTCTTGACACATATCGTCCAGCTGCACAGCAACAATTAGAGCAGCTTGGACAACAAATTCAAGTTGATACTCTTCCTATTATAAAAGACCAGTCCCCTCTAGAAATAGCCAATCGAGCTACACATACTGCATTGCTCGGAGGCTACGATGTTGTTATTTTAGATACTGCTGGACGCAACCATCTTGACGAAACCCTGATGAACGAGATTGTTACAATAAAACACCAAAATAATCCTCATGAAGTTTTATTGGTAGCTGATGCACTAACAGGACAGGATGCAGTAAATCTTGCCCGTAGCTTTGATCAGCATGTTAACATAACAGGTCTTATATTAACACGTATGGATGGAGATGGCCGCGGTGGAGCAGCTCTCTCAATGCGGGCTGTTACAGGTAAACCTATAAAAATGATAGGTGTAGGCGAAAAAATAGATGATATCGCTGAATTTCATCCAAAACGAATTGCAGATCGAATTCTCGGTATGGGTGATATTGTTTCTTTAGTAGAGAAAGCGGCAAGTACTATTAATGCAGAAAAAACAGCAGAAATAGCAAAAAAAATAGCTAAAGGAAGGTTTGGTCTTGATGATTTTGCAGAGCAGTTACGTCAAATCCAAAACCTTGGTAGCATGAATTCAATATTAAGCATGATACCTGGTATGAGTAATATCAAAGATAAGGTAATCTCCGCAGGAATAGACGATAATTTTTGCAAACGCAACCTTGCAATTATATCTTCTATGACCAAAGAAGAACGTCTTAATCCTGATATTATTAAAAACTCTCGAAAAAAACGTATCGCTAAAGGCTCAGGTTCTGACTCATCGCAAATCAATAGGCTTTTAAAAACATATCGTCAAATGTCAGATATGATGAAAATTATGGGAGGGAAAAACAAAAGTGGGCTTATTCAGAAACTGATAGGCAGTGGAATAGACGACAAAATAGAAAAGTTACCAACTCCCTCAAAAGCTGATTCTTTAACCTTAGATCAACTTTTAGGTAACAAAGCAGAAGGTACCCAGTTCAAATCAAGTGATATTTTAAGCATATTCAATAGGAATTCTAAATTAAACAAAAAAATTAACTGATCCTTTAAAACAAAAATTATATTAAAAGCCTTAAAAGTAAAAAATAAATGAAACGTTTTTGCAACTAAGAAACACATTTTCACTATTAATATCAAGTCTTTTCATATAAGATTGATAGTTCAAGCATTGTAAAAATTATATATCCTATGAAATTATCGATTTCATAAGGATTTATTTTTGGTTTTTATATAGCATGAATGCTGAGTATAGTTTAAATAAATCAAAGATTATAATAACAACTCTAATATTTAAGGAACAAATTAATGGCAGTAAAAATTCGCCTGGCCTGTTGTGGTTCTAAAAAACGCCCATACTATCATATTGTTGTCGCAAATGCTCGCAGCCCACGTGATGGAGCTTTCATTGAACGAGTTGGATCTTGGAACCCAATGCTGCCTAAAGACAACGCGTCAAGAGTCGTCCTTAATTTTGAGCGTATCCAGCATTGGATGAAACAAGGAGCGCAACCAACAGATCGTGTATTATTCTTTTTAGGTAAAGCTGAATTAATAAAAAGCTCTCCAAAAAATAATCCCAACAAAGCAAAGCCAGGTAAAAAAGCCCTTGAACGGCTTGCTTCCAAGCAGAAAAGAGATGAAATGGTTGCAAATGCAACTCAACAAGCCTAGATCTTTTGAAGATATATATTTTACTCATAGAAAATATATGTTTTATAAGAAAAACTCTGAAAGCTCTAAAAAGGCAATTTTAATATCATGGTAAACCTCGAAAAGTTTGTGCTAATATGTACTATTGGCACACCACATGGCTTAAAGGGTGAGTTGCATGTACGTTCTTATGCCAATGTCCCCTTAGCATTAGGTCATTATGGAATTCTATATGCATTGGATGGCCGCAAATTTAAAATTGTTACTCTATTTCAGAAAAAAAATAAAATTATTGTCTTGTTCGATGGAATAAGAAATCGAGTTGATGCAGAAAAATTGAATAAACTTGATCTCTATATCAAACGTAATAGTATGGATAATAATCTTTTAGAAGAAGATGAATTTTTTTCTGTAGATTTAGAAGGATTACAGGCTTTTGATTCTACAGGAATTTATTGGGGGATGGTTACTCATGTGTATGACTTCGGAGCAGGAACTATTCTTGAATTACTTGATCAAACTAAAAAACAATGTGTTCTGATACCCTTTTCTAAAGCAGCTATACCAAATATTGATATTAAAAAAAACCGTTTACAAGTTGAGCCTATAGCTGCTGGTTTAATTGATTCTTTAGAAAGAACTTTTCTAGCATAAAAAGCACTTAAAAGGTCTCGCTATGTCTTTCCATGCTACTGTTATAACGCTATACCCAGAAATGTTCCCTGGTCATCTTGGATTATCAATAGCAGGAAGAGCACTTAAAAGCGGTATATGGTCTATAAATCCAATCCAAGTACGTGATTTTGCACTAGATACTCACCGCAGTGTAGATGACACACCCGCTGGCGGTGGTTCAGGTATGATTTTAAAACCAGATGTGTTGGCACGTGCTATTGATTATGCATCAGAATCTTATTCCATAAAAGGTCTTGTTAATATACCTCAATTGCTAATGAGTCCTCGTGGACAACCTCTAACACAAGAACGTATAAAAAACATTGCTATGTGCCCTGGGGTTATTATAATATGTGGACGTTTTGAAGGTGTTGACGAACGTGTTATCGAAGCACGTTCTCTTGAAGAAATTTCAATAGGTGATTATATTTTATCAGGAGGCGAGGCAGCTGCACTCGTTTTACTGGATGCTATAGTTCGTTTGCTCCCTAGTGTTATAGGGAATAAAAATTCTATTCTTCATGAAAGCTTCGAGAATGGACTTTTAGAGTATCCACAATACACAAAACCAAGAGTATGGGAAGGGTTAAAGATACCTGATATTCTGAGTTCTGGTCATCATAGAGGAATAGAAAAATGGCGCCAAGAAAAATCACTAACCCTAACAAGAAAGCGTCGGCCTGACCTCCTCGTTAAAAAAAGAGAAATCTCATGAGAAACATTTAAAATTATATACTTTTATCACACAATTTTTTTGAAAAACTCAAATACCTAGATAAAATTTATATATTTAGATAAAAATTGAAGTTGTTCATTATTAGAAAAAAAATCCCATAATATACTATATGGTTGAAGAGCATTAACGTTATATCATTCTAAAATTAGGAGCTAGCGATGAATATTATCAAGCAGTTAGAATCTGAACAAATCGCCAAAATAGAATCTGAGCGAGTATTACCGGTATTCTCATCTGGAGACACGATCTCTGTAAAAGTTCTTGTTACAGAAGGAAGCCGAAGTCGTTTCCAAGCCTATGAAGGTATATGTATAGGACGTTCTGGCAGTGGTCTTAATGAAAATTTTACCGTTCGAAAAATTAGCTATGGCGGTGTAGGTGTTGAACGTGTTTTTCCATTTTATTCTCCATTGATACAAGATGTTGAAGTTATACGTCGAGGTAAGGTTCGTCGTGCCAAACTTTATTATCTTAGAAAATTAAGTGGAAAAGCTGCACGAATAGTAGAGAATGTTGGAAAACGCGCCCGTAGTCTGAATGAAGCAGTTAGAAAAGAAAATGCTGCTAAAAATAGCTCTAAGGCTAAAAATTAGAGACGAATTAATCTTATGAAGATAATCATACTATTTTTTACTCAATGAAGCTTTGGATTTGAAAAATATCATAAGGGAAAAGAGGCTTAAGGAAATTAATTTTTTTAGTATCCAGGAGATTTCCCAGTTACGCCAAAAAATAACTGGAAGTTTTTGATCTTTGAAATCATATTAAAGACTCTTATTGGAGGGCTTGAGATGAAACAGGCAGAAATTGGAGTAATAGGCCTTGGAGTTATGGGCTCAAATATTGCCCTTAATATCGCCGAAAAAGGTTATCTCGTATCGGTTTATAACCGTGAGCCTGAATGGGTCGATTCTTTCATGCAAAAAGCAGGTAACCTTTCTGAAAGAATTATTGCAACAAAAACTTTAGAAGATTTAGTGTCATCTATTCGCCCACCTCGTCCAATATTAATCATGATAACAGCTGGATCACCTGTCGATATGATAATAGACGAGTTGACACCGTTGTTGTCTAAAGGAGATATCCTGATAGATGGTGGAAATACTAATTTTCGTGATACACAAGTACGTTGTACAAGACTCACTCATAAATGTATCTCTTTTATTGGTATGGGCGTTTCAGGCGGAAAGGAAGGTGCCAGACATGGTCCATCACTTATGGTTGGAGCAACTCCTGAAGCATACGATTGCATTAAGAAAATTTTGACATCAATATCTGCAAATTATAATGGTGAACCTTGTTGCGCCCTACTTGGACCTGATGGAGCAGGACATTTTGTAAAGACAATCCACAATGGAATTGAATATGCAGATATGCAGATGATAGCTGAAATTTATGGGATTCTACGAGACAAAGTTGGAAAAAGCACCTCTGAAATAAGCGATATATTTTATCGTTGGAAATCTGGACGACTCAATTCATACTTAATTGAGGTTACAGCGGAAATACTTTCAACTAAAGATCAATTAACTGGTAATCCTATAGTTGACATCATTGTTGATAAAGCAAACCAAAAAGGAACAGGAAAATGGTTCATTATAGAAAGTCAGGAATTAGCTGTCCCTGTAACAACTATTGAAGCTGCAGTTACTGCTCGTAATATTTCATGTTATAAAATTGACCGTGAGCAAATGGAAGCACTTTTTGGTCAAAAAAACAGTGATTCTTTTGAAGAATCTAGTGACTTAATAAAAGATTTAGAACTAGCTCTTTATGCTAGTAAAATTATTGCTTACACGCAGGGATTTTCAATGCTTGCAAAAGCATCAGATACATACTCCTGGAAATTAAAAATGGAAAGCATAGCTTGCATTTGGCGTGCAGGCTGTATTATTCGTTCGCAACTTCTTGATGATATATCAGAAGCTTTCATGAATATTGACTCATATCATAAAAATCTTCTTCAAACTCCAATCTTTTCAAAAAAATAAAAGAAGCAATACCTTCATTACGTCGTATTGTAACATCTTGTGTTAAATCTGGCTATCCGATTCCATCTCTTTCAGCTGCTCTCTCTTACTTTGATTCATATAAGCAAAGTCGAGGAACTGCTAATCTTATTCAAGCCCAGCGTGATTTTTTTGGCAACCATGGATTTGAAAGAACAGATGGATCTCTGGAGAGACATGGACCATGGAGACAATAAAAATTTTAAGTTTATTCCCTTACTTTAGAAAGAAAAGAATTTATAAAATAAGCGGTGAAGTTTTTCATCATTTCAGAATAAATCTTTAGACCACTCTCTATTAAAGATACTTCAGGATCAAGCACACCTCTGAATGATTTATAAGAAAAATTAGAAGAAGCTGGAAGATAGACTTGATATGTCAGATAGTTCATATGGGTTTATTTTTGTGTTATCCTAGAAACAATTTAAGTCTAAGCGTGTAAAAGCAGTCATATAATCTCTAGATTATCTGAATCTTTCTTTATCAGTTAAGTTGATCAAATTGATTATAACTATTTTTAGCTGTTTTAACAATTTTCATATTAATAGTATCATCTATATCACCATACTAGTCGCCAACGTTGGCCCTCACCTTTCATGAAAAGTTATTGATTCCTGCTACTCTTAAAAGATCTATTAGCTTAATAACTTAGATACAAAATTTTTTCCGCAGCGTTTATCTAAAAAGCTAAATTAAATTATAAGTTGAACAAAAATAAAACTTCTTTTTTTAAAAGAAAATGAGTAGACTAGGCAAGATTATACAGTGAAACACTTCTATTCATTTTTAATTAATGAACCTTATAATGTACAAATTTAACACCTGAAATTTTATGATTGATGCCACTTAAGAAAGTTGATATTATAATCTATGAAAAACTCTCTAACACGTAATCAATCACTTGTTTATAAAACGCTTAGAAGTTCTGAGAAACCTCTGACTGCTTATAATATTCTAGATATTCTGCGTGACTACGGTTTTAGAGCACCCTTGCAAGTATATCGAGCCTTAGACAAACTGACTGAATATGGTTTCATTCATAGGCTAGAAACTATCAATGCCTTTATAGCATGTGCTCATGAAAAGATAAAACATAACAACAATAAAATTATTGTTTTTACTATCTGTGAAACATGTAACCATGTCGATGAATTGCAAGATTATGAGCTTGATAAGCTTTTAATTGCTAAGGTTCAAGAAAAAAACTTTTATTTCTCTAAAGCAACTATTGAGATATTAGGGAATTGTTCAAAATGTTTTAAAAATATAAATTAAATGAGTTCTTCTTCTCTTGAGTATAAAATCTACTGAATTGGAATAAACCTCTCCCTTATAGGGTAGTTTTTCTAATCTAAAAATTAATATTCCTTTTCCATAAAATACCTATAATAAATAATAAATGTCTACTATATATTTACTCCTAATAAATATAAATTGATTTATAGCCCATTAAAATTATATCTTAATTAAGGAGATCATTATCATGAATAATGAGAAAATTCATAAAACACTTATTAACTTAATAAATACTGAATTAGAAGCACATCTCTTTTACCTTCAAGCAGCAGCTTGGGCAGTGTCACATAATCTTCAAGGATGTTATAATTTTCTTATCAAACAGGCAAATGAAGAACTTTCGCATATGCATAAAGTATTTAATTACCTAAATGAACAAGGTAATAAAGTAACTTTCTCAGCATTACAAGAACAAAAAATTCCAGTTAAAGACATTAAAAGCTTATTTCAATTAATAGCTGAGCGGGAATTTTCTGTAACACAAGCTTATGATAAAGCCTTAGAACAAACGTTATCTGAAAAAGATAATGCCACCTTCTCTTTTTTACAGTGGTTTATAAATGAACAACATGAGGAAAATAGCCTCTTTCGCTCTATATTAGCAGAAATAGATCTTATCGGTGAAGGACCCAACTCCCGATATCTTATAGACCAGGCAATTGGGAAAATGGCAGATGTGAAAAAAAGCTAAAAAATAGAATAATTATATTCTTATAATACCATTAGAAGCTGGCGATTTCCTAAAAAGAGGAAGTCGTCAGCAATTATCTGTAAAAAAGACTCTAGTATCTATTATTTCAAACGACCTCAACTGAAAGAGTAGCAACCCCTTCTATACCACAAGTGATATGATCACCCCTTTTGACTGACCCTACTCCTGACGGGGTTCCGGTTAATATAACATCTCCGGGGGCTAAGATAAATAGCTCGGATAAGCGTGCAATAATTTCTGGAGTTTTTACAATCATGCGCTCAATATCGCTATCTTGCTTCCTCTCACCATTAACATCTAACCATATTGATCCTTTTTCTACATAACCAATACAACTAGCGGGGACAAGTTCTGATACTGGAGCAGATTTCTCAAATGCTTTTGCAGCCTCCCAAGGATGACCTAATCTCTTAGCTGTTTTCTGCAAATCTCTTCTTGTAAAATCAATTGCAACACCATAACCATAGACATAATCCAGCGCATCATGAATATGAATGTTAGAAGTACCATCTTGTAAAGCTACAAGAAGTTCTACTTCAAAATGGACTTCTTGAGATAAAGAAGGATAAGGAAAATTATGTCCTGCCAAGAGAAGATTGTCCGGATTCTTTTGAAAAAAAATTATATTTTTATCATGCTGAGGGGTATTCATTTCGATAATATGATCAGCATAATTATGCCCAACACAATAAACTCGACGGACAGGAAATACAGAATCGTTATCCATAATTGGCAAAGTTACTGCTTTAGGAGAGCAGAAAATCGTATTCATAATAATTAATCTCCAATGATCTATAAAAAAATACTCATTAGTAAATTTATTTACTATGTACAACTTATATTATAGTAAAAACTTTATGGAAGTAAGATATAATGATGCTATCTAATATCGAACTATCATGAGTTTATTTATTGGACAATTTATATAGAATACTTGCCAAACCAACCGTTGAAGAAGTGTATTTATGTGAGCTATTTTTTTCACCTTGTACAATCGGAAGAAGTTCATTAGCAACTTCCTTTCCTAACTCAACTCCCCATTGATCAAAAGAATTTATACGAAATAAAATTCCCTCAACAAACACACGATGTTCATAAAGAGCAATTAAACGACCTAAAGTACGTGGCGTTAGCTTACTATATGCAAAAGTAATTGATGGCCTATTTCCTAAAAATACATGATGTGGAGCAATTTTCTCAATAAACTGAATATCTAAACCTTTAACTGCCAATTTATTTTTTGCAGCCTCCAAAGTACGACCCTGGATTAAAGACTCTGATTGAGCAAGACAATTCGCAATTAAAAAATCATGATGATGACGAAGTGTATCTTCATGATTATTAGCTGCAATCATAAATTCTACTGGAACAATATCTGTTCCTTGATGAAGAAGTTGATAAAATGCATGTTGACCATTTGTTCCAGGTTCCCCCCAAATAACTGGACCAGAAAAACTGTCAACAGATTTCCCTTCTATAGTTATAGACTTTCCATTTGATTCCATATCAAGTTGTTGAATATATGCTGGAAATCTTGAAAGTCTCTGATCATACGGAAGAATAGCTCGTGTTGGATATTCAAGTACAACACGATGGAAATAGCCTATCAAACCTAACAACATAGGCAGATTATCTCTAAAGGAAGCTGTTCGAAAATTTACATCTATTTCATAAGCACCTTTTAAGAAATCAAAAAAGTTATTTGCACCTATAGCAATCATTAATGGCAAACCAATAGATGACCAAATAGAATATCTCCCACCAACCCAATCCCAAAACTTAAATGTATATTTATTTGAAATACCAAATTCAGCTACTTTCTCAATATCTGTCGAGATTGCTGCAAAATGAAGTTTTATTGAATTCTCCCCTAATTTTTCTGAAATAAAGCTACGCGCCACATGTGCATTCATTATAGTTTCAGTTGTTGTAAAAGTTTTTGATGCAACAATAAAAAAAGTCG
Organism: Liberibacter crescens BT-1; assembly: GCF_000325745.1. NCBI lineage: Bacteria > Pseudomonadati > Pseudomonadota > Alphaproteobacteria > Hyphomicrobiales > Rhizobiaceae > Liberibacter > Liberibacter crescens. The sequence continues at coordinate 1,392,999 of NC_019907.1, forward strand.
TTTCTGGTACAAGATTTTTCAAAGCATCTGTTATATGAGATCCATCAACATTTGAAACGAAATGCAAATTTAATCCACAATGATACGGCTTTAATGCAAGAACTGCCATTGCAGGACCAAGATCTGAACCACCTATACCTATATTTACAACATCTGTAATTGTATGCCCTTTTGCACCTTTTAAATTACCACTACGCAAACTTTCAGAAAATTCTTCCATTGCCATAAGTGCGGCATTAATTTCAGGCATTATATCTTTTTCATTAATAATGATTGGAGAATTAATTCTATTTCGCAAAGCAAAGTGAAGAGCAGGACGTCTTTCTGTCCAATTAATGAGCTTTCCTGAAAACATTTCCTCACGTTTCTCAACTACATGAGCTTCGTTCATAAGCGTTTCAAGCAAAATTAATATTTCTTCATTCAAAGCACACTTTGAATAATCCATTGTTAAATCTTCATAAGAAGCTTTAAATTTCAAAAACCGCTTCTTATCTGCAGCAAAAGATGCCCGAATATCACAAGAATTGGTTTGAACTACTGTTTTCTTTAGTTTTTCGACAGTCTTATACATCAATGCCTACAACTTATTTTATCTTCTTTCGTATCACAGAAAAATGACGCATTCTTATAAACATATAAATCTCAGAAGCTCATTTCAGGTTATTGAACTATATAAAAACCATAATAAAAATCTACATTATTGAATTTTTACTGTTTTTTATAGTAATCCATAACGTTTAAAATTGCTGGCCCAAGGATAATCATCATAAGTACAGGAAGAAAGAAAATTATCATTGGTACAGTTAATTTTGGAGGTAAAGCTGCTGCTTTTTTTTCTGCTTCAGTCATACGTTCAGTCCGACCTTCCTCAGCTAAAACCCTTAATGATTGACCTATTGACGTACCATAGCGATCAGCCTGTATCAGTGATTGCACAAGAGTTCTTACACAATCAAGCTGTGTGCGATTAGCAAAATTTTCAAAAGCCGTTTGTCTTTCAGGTAAAAATGATAACTCAGCTGTAGTAATAAGAATCTCCTCTGCAAGAGGAGCAGATTGTGATGCGATCTCTTCTGCAACACGGCGTAAACTATGATCTAGTGCGAGACCAGATTCAACACATATCAACATCAAATCAAGAGCATCAGGCCAAACACGTTTTATAGCAGCTTGACGTTTAGAGGTAAGATTTGAAATAAATATATTAGGTGCATAAAAACCTATATACCCTATAAAACATACAATGAAAACACGAACCATTAGAGGCTTTTGTGCAAAAAATCCTAAAATAAATATCAAAAAAAACCCAAATATCAGGAATAAAAAAGGAAGAAGAAAACGAGTAACAAGCAAAAGATTAAGAGCATACTCAGATCGAAAACCAGCCGCACGTAACTTATTGACAGTATTTTCGTCTACAAGCACTTCACGCAAATTAAAGGTTTCAACGATTTTCCTGATAGAGGTATTACCCTGATCTCTTAATCCAGGAGATCCATCTTTCATTTGCGCGCGTTGACGATTACGCAAAAACTCTCTTTCAAGAGCTACAGACTTCATTCTACTTTCTAATTGATTACGGTCCAAGTAAGGAATAACAACCGAATAAATTGCAGAAAAAACAGAAACCATAACACATAAAGCAATCATCGTACTAGGATCAGAAAAAAAGAAAACATATTGCTGAACATTTCTTTTGCCCTAGATATCAAAGTTTATCATTATACGCATTATAAATATACCAATCAACATTAATACACCAGCAATTCCCAATATCATATGCCCTCTAGGATCAACGAAAAGAACACCAATATATTGTGGAGATGTAATATAAACAAGCGTGGACACAACAAAAGGCAATGATCCTATAATCCAAGCTGAAGCCTTTGCTTCCATTGCAAGAGCCTTAACTTTTGCTTTCATTTTTTTACGATCTCGTAAAACTTTTGACAAATTGGATAACGCTTCAGAAAGATTACCCCCTGATTGAGCTTGAATGTTAATAACTGTTGCAAAAAAAGACACCTCCTGAATAGGCATATAACGTACCATACGAGAAATACTCTCTGGTATGCTTAAACCAATCTGTTGAGAATCAACAATACGACGGAATTCATTTCTGAGAGGCTGTTTCGATTGCGTGGCAATCAATCTGATCGCATCTATTAATGGCAAACCTGAACGGACTGAACGAACAACAACATCCAGTGCATTTGGCAATTCATCCAAAAATTTAGCTTGACGTTTTTTATTAAGTAATTCAATAAAAACCGCGGCACAACAAGAGCAGTTAAAAAAGATGCACTTAGACAAGCTAGCATGTTAAACTGAGCAATAAATAAGAATAGAAAAATAATAAAAGCTAATCCAAAAATAATACCGTAAAAATAGTTAATATCAATTGAAAGGCCAGCAGATAAAAGCAAACTTTTAAAGTTATTACTTTTAACAAATTTGTTATTTTTTTCTGCTTCTAATTTCTCTATTGTTTCTTGAAGAACTTTACGACGTTTTTCTCGATTTACTGAATCAGCACTTCGTGAAGTTTTTAATCCTTTTTCTGACTTTATACGATTAAACCGAACAGAAGATTTTTCTTGCTGTTCTATTTTTGTATATAAAAGTCCATAACAAAGAGACCCAATGGCAATAAAAACCAAAACTATCAACAAAAGAATTCTAGCATCAAAGAACATATCAAATCTCCTAAGTGTCTAATGATTTTTCCATTGCATCAAGTGCCAATGCTAAACGCACCTCTTCACCATAATAACGAGCCCGATCCCAAAAACGTGGACGAGAAATTCCTGTAGACACATGACGTCCTATAAGTTTTCCTGAAGAATTTTCACCCTCAATTTCATACCGTATTAAATCTTGAGTAATAATAACGTCACCTTCCATACCAATAATCTCAGTGATATTTATAATACGTCGAGAACCATCTCGTAAACGTTGTGTTTGCACAATAACATTCAAAGAAGTTGATATTATCTCTCTTAAAATTCTACTAGGTAGACTAAATCCTCCCATAGAGATCATTGCCTCAATCCTACTCAAACACTCTCTCGGAGTATTAGCGTGTATAGTACCCATAGAACCATCATGACCTGTATTCATTGCCTGTAAAAGATCAAAAACTTCTGGGCCTCTAACTTCTCCCAAAATAATCCTCTCAGGACGCATACGCAAACAATTTTTAACGAGATCACGCATAGTAACCTCACCCTCACCCTCAATATTTGGAGGCCGCGTTTCTAACCGCACCACATGCGGTTGCTGAAGTTGTAATTCTGCGGTATCTTCACAGGTAATAACACGCTCATCAGCGTCTATATAACGAGTCAAACAATTAAGAAGGGTTGTTTTACCAGAACCAGTACCACCAGAAATAAGAACATTACACCTAATACGACCTATTATTTTCAATACCATAGCGCCTTCAGGTGTGATTGCACCAAATTGTACAAGTTGATCAAGCGTTAAGCTTTCTTTCTTGAATTTACGAATTGTAAGGGATGGACCATCAAGAGATAATGGAGGTGCAATAACATTTACACGCGAACCATCAGGTAAACGCGCATCACAAATAGGACTAGATTCATCAACCCGACGACCAACCTGATTTACAATTCGTTGACATACAGAAAGAAGTTGGCTATTATCACGAAATGAGATGTCTGTTGCAATTGTTTTACCATGAACTTCAATAAATATTTTATTAGATCCATTAACCATGATATCAGCAATATCATCACGTGCAAGGAGTGGCTGAAGAGGACCATACCCTAAGACATCATTACAAATGTCTTCAAGTATAGTAGCTTGTTCAGCAGTCGACATGAGAATATTTTTAGCGTTAATTATGTCGCTTACAATGCTACTAATTTCTCCACGCGATTCTTCTAAATCATATTGAGAAAGCTGTGAAACATCAATCATGTCAATGAGAGTTTCAAATATTTCTGCTTTAACTAAATGATAATTAGGATCACGAACATTTGATCGATCTGAAACCACCTTAAAAGCTCTAGAAGATGGTGTTTCTGTCACGAAAGAATCAGATAATTTATTATTAGCTTCAAACTCTTCATTTACAACATTAGTAATATCTTTTTGCTGTATAATTCCCTTTTCACGTTTTCCAAACATATATTTATTCCTACTCTCAACAATCAAAATTATTTGCGCTTTAAAACCCCCATCATTTTTTCTAGAATACCAGACTTTGGTTTCTCTATCGTTACACGATCGGTAAGTATGTGTACAAGCTGTAAAAATTTTTCCGCAATAAGAGAATCAGCGTTTATCTCATTAATCATTTTACCTGAATTAGCTGCCGCTCCAAAAAGGGCAATATCAAAGGGAATTACCGCAGAAGGCCTCACTCCTAGTGGTTCACAAAAATCTTCTATAGAAATCTCAGGCCGTTTTGGCATATTTTCTTGATTAATCACTAAATAAGGAGGGTTATCATTAGGCCTAAGTTTTCGTAACACATCAATTAGATTTTTAGTATTACGCAAGTTAGCAAGGTCAAGAGAGGTCGTAATGATAATCTTATCAGACGCAACAAGCACCTTACGAATCCAATCATTCCAAGCATGAGGAATATCAAGAATTACCATTGGACAAGACTTTTGAAGTATTTCAATCACAGAGAGAATCGCATCAACTTCAAAATCATAAGATCGATCTAAAACTGATGGAGCAGCTAAAAGTGAAAGATTTTCGGCACAACGAACAAGCAAACGATCAACGAAAACCTCATCAAGTCGATCAGGAGAATAAATAGCATCTGATATTCCTTGTGCTGGATCCTGATCAAAATCAATATTAGCAGTCCCATATGGAAGATCAAGGTCAGCAAGAATTGTTTCCATTGAAAATAAAGTTGCTATACCAAAAGCGCAATTATGTGCTATAGTTGAAGAACCAACACCACCTTTCGCTCCTATAAAAGCCAAAGAGCGACCGAATGATTTTTTGTCTGAATCCATGAAAATATTCGTTATAGCCTTCATTATATCTAGGACAGATAAAGGCTCTACTAAATATTCAGAAATACCGTTACGTATTAAAGTTCGATAAAGAGAAACATCATTACTATTACCAATAACGATTACCTTAGTAGACGAATCACAAACTTCTGCCAATCGTTCCAAATCAGACAAAAGTTTTTCACTATGTAGATTTGTTTGCAGAATAATTAAATTAGGTGTTGCTGACGATACAAAAGTATTAATAGCAGCTTCAGTAGATCCTCTGGTCACTTTAACATTAACCCGAGCCATACGACGATCTACTTTAGATTTTTCTATAACATTATATAATGTCTCAGTCTCACAAAATGCATGAATAGATATCCGTGGTAATGGACGCATATTTTCAATATTTTCGACTTGAGCATTTTCTCTCAAATTAGAAGAAGTTTTATTTCGAATTTCATATTCAATAGAACTCATACCTACCCTCTCTTCGTTGGTCTTCTAATCTCATTAGCTACTGAGATGAAGTTGATGACCCGGATGAAGTTGATGACCCGGATGTACTTCCCGTACCAGAAGAAGTATTCTGACGATAAGTTTGCATAGTATTATTACGCTGAGCAGCATCAGCAGGTGTCATCATACGTGGACCTAACAAATCACTTGGATTAACCATCTGCGCTGCTAGATTTTTCTGATAAGCACAACCAAAATTTTTCCAATCGCGATTAGACATACTATCTAATATGTTGTCCGTCCATTGCCCACACTCGTGGAGTAGAGAAGGTCTAATTGAAAAATAGCTCATGCGTACCACTTTAACATTCTCATCGCCATCAGAATTATAGACTCTTTCACTAATATTTGCAGAATTAATACCTTTTGATACTAATACTGAGCGAATCTGATTAACAAAAAATATTGTATCAGAAACATTCTGATCTTTGCTTGGCCTCATAATAGCAACAACCCAACCATTATCAGATTTATAATCCTCTGCAAAACCTCTTATTGTATCAACCATATCTATAGGTAATGTATTTTTTCTGTGATAAACTGGCAAATCAAGAGTATGCTCTGTCTCTTTCAGAACAATTTTATGTCTCTTACGATAATCACTGCTATCATCTTCAATTGAACTTTGCCTTGTTGTGGTACAAGAAGACATTAAAATTACAGATTGGATTAAGCATAATATTACCAAAGAATTTTTTGACAATAAAATTGCAATTCGGAAAAGGTACTTACTGAAAACATGATTTAAAAAATGCAGTTTTCTAAGTATATTGTTCATTACATGTCCTATCTTATTTGTATATGAAGCCAATTGTACCTTGATAAGGTCGCTGTGCCTTTGGAATATCCATACCACTTCTATAAACTTTATGAACACGATTTAAGAAAAAAGAAGTAGGATCACTTTCAAGAGTAAAATTATCATCTGGGCGAGACAAAGAATTACGCGATACTGGTTTCACAAGGTAAGGTGTCGCAATAATAACAGTTTCCGTTTCATTCCTATCCAAACTTTTATTTCTAAACAAGGCTCCCAAAATAGGAATCTGAGACAAAACCGGTACACCTAAAGTACCATGCTGAGTCTCAGATTTTATCAACCCTGCTAACGCAATCGACCCTCCTGAAGGCAATTCAACAGTAGTTTCAGTTCTACGTGTGCGAAACTCTGGAGGAGTACTTGCGGTGGCAATAGCATTAGGTGTCACAGGTTCAGAAACTTCTGTTTGAATACGCAGACTAATACGCCCTGGAGCCAAAACTGTTGGAGTAAAATTCAACAGGACACCAAATTCACGAGTTTGAAAATTAGTTGTACCATTTTTATCTACAGTAGGGTATAAACGCTCACCACCAGACCTAAAACTAGCACTTTGACCTGAAACAGCAGTCAAAGTTGGCTCAGCTAGAGTACGAATTACACGAGCTTGCTCAAGAGCACGTAAAGCACTTTCCAATGAATAGTGACCGGCAACCCCGCCTATATTAATAAGGGTTTCTTGTTGACCGCTACTTCCTTCTGTTAATCCTAGAGCACTGAAGGAGCTGAGTTTGTGCCCAAGAGAACTCGCTGAACGAGTAAGTGAATTAGTAAATCCTATTTGCTTCAGTATTTCACGCCGAACTTCTGCAACAGTAATCTTAAGAGTAACCTGATCCTCACCCTCAATATCCAACAAATTAACAACCGTTGATACCCGTCTGTCTTCTTGTAAAGATAAAGATTGACCCGCTGATGCTGTTTGAGTAGTTGCTTCTCCTCCTTTAATAAAAGCATTAGCCAAATCAACTGCTTTTTGAGAATCCTGAATAGTGCGAACAGTTCCATGTAATACAATATTATCAGAAACAATTTCAGTACTTATATTCGAGTCAGGAATAAAGCGCCTTAAATTAGCCTCAAGATTTCCAATATCACGTTCAATTTTAACATTCATATTGAGAAGCTCTTTTCCATTAGCTCCAAATACAAACACGCTAGCCTGACCTACTTCTTTCCCAAAAAGGTATATCATTCTAGAAGAGCGCGTTACTACATCTGCTTTTTTGGGATCAGAAACAAGAACATCGACAATATCATCAGGAAAAGTGATAACTAAAGCCTTATACAACCCAACAGAAATATTTTTATCTCTTCCTATTTCTGACAAACGCACCCTTATCACAGAATTATTATTATAAAAATTATCAGCTTGGGCAAAAAATATCCCCAAAATATAGAAAGCACTTATAAAAAATATGCGAATACTATTGAAGATTTGTCGTAGTAAGCTATTCATTTCGACAGTCCTTCTATATTATTATGATGAGAAACAACTCCTGATTTTATAATTTCTACGCCACCACCACCCAAAAATCCATGTGGATAGTCTGTATCAGGCTCCTTGGAATCAGCTGTAGAACGCAATACAAGAGCTAATCTACTCGCCATTTGCTGTGCCGAAAGTATAACTTTTACTTGCTCAGGAGTAAGCTCTAAAGTTGCTGTTGATCCAATTGATGATTTTTGTCCATCTTTTCCATCTTCTATATTTTGATCTATAGCAAGAACCCTTATGTTACTCAGTATAGTTTCAGCAGAAGATTTCCCTTCTTCAAGCATACGTACCATCATCACATCAACACGATCATTGGGCAATATAAAACCTCCTGCGCCTGTTGAAACAGAAATATCCATGGCAATGGCACGCTTTCCAGAGGGAAGAATAGACGACATGATCCTATTAGAAGAATCTACCAACTTTTCAGTACGCACTGGCTCACCCTTTAAAATAGGCAAACGTATTACAGCGCCATCCAATTCTTCAATTGCTTTAGGACGTTTATCTTCAGTAATAAAACCGTCAAAAACATTATCTGCAGGCCATGCAATCCAAGATAAAATATTTTTATTGATTCTTGCGCCTATAGGTATATTTTCATTAGACACTAAAACATTAGCAAACTTTATAGTTGAGCTTTTTTCTATCTCAACTTTTTGAACAGGGCGATTTCTTGCAAGATGCATTGCCAAAATTCCAGCAAATCCGGCCGCAACGGCAGATACGGCAAGTATTGTAATTCGAACGAGTTTCATTTTATTTCCTGCGGGCTAATAAATATAAATATATACAATGCTCTTCATTAGTATAATTATGGTTAACATTTTTTGATTAAATACTAATTAATTAATCCATTAAGTGCTATTTTAAATATAACGCTGTCCGGATAGGATATAAAACCGGCAACAGCAATAGCTAAGCCATAAGGTATTTTATCAGAGATCAGAAGGCTTGAAGGAATTGGCATACCTGTTACTGAAATCCAGAAACGCTGAGACCTAAGAAACACAACAATCAAGGACAAAATTCCTCCAAGAATAGAAACATAAATTAAAAATTCCACAAGAGATGAATCCCATCCGAACCATACAGCCATAGATGTTAAAAGCTTTACATCTCCACCGCCCATTATATTCATTGCAAACAAAAAGAAACAAAAAGAAAACAAAATAAAGCCTGCCAAAAAATGCAATCCAATTAACGAAATCTCAAAATTCATAAATGGGAGAACCAAAACAAATGAACCCAACAAAACAACTGAAACACGATTAGGGATCGTCGTAGAAAAAAGATCAGAAAATGCTGCAACTGCCAAACAAAAAGGCACTACAAGAAAAACGATAGCAGGAATCACTCTTCTACCTTTCTTTAAAAAATTTTAAAACATAAAGAAATCGACATTATATCTATATAAAAATAAATATATAATACTTAATAATTTCAAAAAAAAATAAAATAAAATATACTTTCTCTTATACTTAGTAATATTAAATAATACAAATGAAAATTTATTTTCAAAAATATTTTATACATTAATAATTAATTATTTTCTAAAATTCAGGAAAGTCCTGATCACTTTAAATAAAAAATTATGTATAATTTTACTTGTATATTCATACTAAATTATAATTATTATTAACCTCAAAATTCAGACAATCTGATTAAAATATTCCTTAAAATTTATACAGATTTAAAATAAGCTTCATATATTGCATGTATTGCATGATATACAAAATTGCTATAGAATTAATAATTAATTCTAAATAATTAGAAAGCTCCTTTAAATACAAAAAATATCTAAAACCATTTTTATAAATATAATGATTGTTTAAAAACTTTTTATTTTAAATTGCTTTTTATAGCTTGTTTATTATGTTTTTCTAAAAAATACAAATTATTAGTAGTTTAATTTTTTTAATAATAAATAGTCTATCATTATCAATGCGGAGGATAAAATGGTTGATATGTTTATACGCTGTAAAATTGCCAATTGTGGAGCTACTGCTATAGAATATGCTATACTTGCAGCTGTTATTTCTATTGCAGTTATTGCTGCAGCACAATCAATGGGAGTAGCAATCAGCAATAACTTTAATACCATTGCGAAAGTTGTAAATACAGCAAATTCTCAAAATTATCAAAGCTTTGATTCCCCAAAAAAGCTAAATACACAGGATCAACTTTTTAAAGTAAAACCATAAATATATTGATTATTGTATAATTTTACAAACTGTAGGCCTATAATTATAGGTCTGCAGTTTTTCATTTATTAAAATTTTAAAATAACATTTCAAAAAAATTCAAAGAGCAAACTTCTCAATAAGAAGCTTTTTACAAATTATTAATAATACTTTTAATAGTTTTTTACTTATTGCAATTTTAATGTGTAAATTAATTATATTTAAATTAATACGTTTATATAGGATAATTACAAGGTTGTATTAGTATTACTTCTATCAAGTAAAAGTTTTTAAAACAAAAAATTGCTTTTGTAATAGAAAGCTACTATCTTTGGTAGATATCTTTGCATCTCTTGCCTAGTAACTAGAATAATTAATTATCTCAATTTAGATAACACAGCCAAATTATCCTCTTATGGCCAAAAGGATAGATTAGTTATGTTCAAATTAAAGGAAACAAGAAATGAAAAATATCATACACCGTTTTATACACGATCAATCTGGAGCTGTTGCTATAGAATATGCCATGCTTATTGCCCTTATTTCATTAGCTTTAATTGCTGCAGCAAGTACCCTAGCACAAAGCATTGGTACACTGTTTAACAATATCGGTAATAAGTTAACAACGCTACCCCTATCACCAGCTAAATAAAATCCAGTTCAACCAATATTACACTTAGAAAGGAACTAATATATTATATCAGGAGCAACAAAATTGTTGCCTTTATTGTGCACTAAACATTAAAGTTATAACAACTTGTTCTCCTGATCTATTACCCAACATATTTATTATCTTAACATTAAAGATACAATAAAGATATAATACTTTAATTAAAATAACTCTTGAGAAGAAAATTATAACTTCTCATAATATACATACATTCAATAAAACTTTACCCTATTCCAGTTTAATTTACAGTATTCATAGCTGAAATAATCACATTAAAATTATTGTTGATAGATTGTGTAGTCTTAGTTAATACAAGAATCATTGCCATAGCAACCAAACTGGTTAGAAAAACATATTCTATGGCCGTGGCTCCAGATTCATCTTTAAAAAAAACCTGTAAAATATTAAAACTCATAAAATTCTTCCTACATTGTATTTCTTAAAGAAAAAAGTTGTTTTTTATAAAACAAAGAATCTTCATTAGAAGATATATAAACTTGTTCTATCAACATAAAAAATAATACTATGAAAAACTTCAAATCTAATGAACAGAAACAATAAAAATTTTCAAAATAATCAAATCCCAACAAAGATACACAAAAAAATAAGCTGTAGATTTATTCCTAAATCTACAGCTCTAATGTCACAATATATCAAGAAAAAATTGCTGAATTATCGCAACTAAAGACCCTTATGCGGTTCTATGATGGATATTTTGAACTTGCATTATTCATCTTTGCAGCAAGAAGATTAAAGTTATTGTTTATAGCCCCACCTAGAGCTGTTGCACCAGCAATTAAGGCAACTGAAACAAGAGCAGCAATCAAACCATATTCTATAGCCGTGGCTCCAGATTCATCTCTGAAAAAAACCTGTAAAAGATTAAAACTCATAAAATAATTCCTATATTGTATTTCTTAAAGAAAAAAATTTTAAAAAAAGTTGTTTTTTATAAAACAAAGAATATTCATTAGAAGATATATAAACTTGTTCTATCAATATAAAAAATAATACTATGAAAAACTTCAAATCTAATGAACAAAAACAATAAAAATTTTCAAAATAATCAAATACCAACAAAGATACACAAAAAAATAAGCTGTAGATTTATTCCTAAATCTACAGCTCTAATGTCACAATATATCAAGAAAAAATTGCTGAATTATCGCCACTAAAGACCCTTATGCGGTTCTATGATGGATATTTTTGACTTATGGTTTAATAGCACTTGAAACATTCATTTTTTTAGCAAGTTTCTTGATTGTGTTGCTTATAGAATTCCCTAGAGCTGTTGCACCAGCAATTAAGGCGACTGAAACAAGAGCAGCAATCAAACCATATTCTATAGCTGTGGCTCCAGATTCATCTTTATAAAAACCTTTAAAAAATCTAACATATATAAAATCCTTTACTTTTAAAAAAAATAATAAATAAAAATTTAGATAAACGTAGCGTATATGTCAACATGGATTGCTGTCAATTTTCAGATAAGCAATGCAGGTAGTGTTTTTTTGCAATACACATACAAAAATTTTTTTTATCATAATCAAGTAATTTTTTAAAATTTTAATTTATTAATGAGTATTTAATATATCAAATACTATAATAAATAAAAATATTTACTCTAAAATTTTGAGGTCCAATTCAATGAAATTTATAATGACCATTATAATTTTTGCTACGTATATTATTTTTTATATAAACCCTGCTCTAGCTGAAAACAAAAATCAAATTCATATACCAATGGGTGAATCTAAAATAATTAAATTCGATATGCCTATTTCAAAAGTAATTATCGGTGATGTAAGAGTTTTAGATGCCATAGAAACAGACCCGCAAACGATAGTACTCACAACTAAAAATTATGGGAGCACTAACCTCGTAATACTTGATAAAGAGGGAAATATTGTAATAGATAAAACTGTTATTGTAACGGTATCCGAGAATAACACTGTACGAATTTACCGCCAAACAAAACGTGAAGTATTTTCCTGCAATCCAAACTGCGAAAGCAATGAAATAATACCAAACACTGTAAAATAAAATTTCCTTTAAATTGATAATAATACTTAATTTAAGTAATCAAAAAATGACTTAAATTAACGTGTTTTTAGTGCACTCTAATTACGAGAACTGTATTTAAAATCCCTATGATTGCATCTTGTTTAATAACTTTACCTCCTTAAATTTGAAGAGAGGAATTTCAATTCTATAAAAAAGATATAAAAACATAGCCTTCACAGCAAAGAATACGTAATAGACTAACTTCTCTTCAAACAGGCTATTTTATTTTTCAATTTTTACGAGCTTCTGATGCAAGCAGAATAGGAATACCTTTGCGAATTGGATATGCAAGGGATGCGTTCTCTGAAATAAGCTCTTTACCGTCAGCTGATAACATAAGATTAGCCCTTGTCACAGGACATACTAAAAGCTCTAATAGCTTTGGATCAATTGTACTAATATCGTTATCCATCTTCATCACCTCTATTGTAAATACTTCTTATAACCATAAGAATTATGTGCAAGAGTTATCTGCATAATAGCAATTAGTATTCGTGCACGTGTTCTAAAATCAGGGGCTTCCAGCAGTGCCTGTTTCTCAGCAGCGCTGAATACTGACATCATAGAAAGCGAGTTTACTAAACCTACATTACTTGCTTTCTCAACACTTTCCCAATCAGCATCTAAATTATTTGCCAAAAGATAGTTACGAAAAACTTTTAATAAAGCCACACGGTCTACACCGCTATCTTCTTCGGCTTCAAGATCCGCAACAAACGGAGCAATATAAAAACAACGCCAAGGATTTAATTGATATGCCTCTTCCAATAATCGAAAGCGACAAATACCTGTGAGAGTAATGATATAGCCACCATCTCCTGTTTCAGCAAAAGCAGTAATACGCCCTATACAACCAATCTGAGACAAATACTGCTCTTGAGCTTTTACATGAAGATTGCAAATTTCCGGCTGTATCAACCCCACCAAACGATTACCTGCAAGAACAGAATCAACCATCGTTACACAAAAAGTTTCGAAGATATTAATCGACAAAGTACCTCCTGGCAACAATAACATGCCTAGAACAGGAAACACCGGTATCACGCTAGGAAGATCCTCACGGGTTTTATATATCACATTAGTAAACTGCATAAAATTACTCTTTATCCACCTTATCCACAAAAAAGGAGGATAAATCTTACTTCTTGTAAATAGATCTTGGTATTCATACTCCAAAACACAAGCCCAAAACCTAAAAAATCCTGAGAATTTTGCTTATAGCTTATAAAAGCAACATATTTAAATTTTTCTTCCCAAAAATAAAAACCTAATTATAATGTATTATAGGATATAAAGATCTCAATTCAGAAAAAAGTAGCTCTTAATGAAAAGAAATTATAATAATGATTAGAAATACACTTGTTTACGGTTTAAAATATAAATATGGTTTAAGACCTTTTTCTCTGAAATTCTAAAATTTCAGATATGTTTTCAAAACAATTATACAAATATATGACATGATTCCAACACCTTATTATCTAATTGATAAACTAAGTCTTCTTAAAAACTTAGAAAAAATTTTACATATACGTGAGCAATCCGGTGTTAAGGTACTTCTTGCGTTAAAGTGCTTTGCTTCATGGGGCGTGTTTGACGTTATGAAAAAATATCTAGACGGTACAACATCTTCATCTTTATATGAAGTACGACTAGGGTATGAAAAATTTGGAGGAGAAACCCATGCATATAGTGTGGCCTATAGTAATACCGAAATTGACGAAGTTCTTCTATATTGCGACAAGATTATATTCAATACCATCTCTCAACTGAATCAATTTAAAGAAAAGGCTCAACTTTCAGGGAAAAGTATTGGTTTACGAATAAATCCTTCTATGTCTTATTCCGATTTCACTCTATCTGACCCCAATCGTCCATTTAGCCGTTTAGGGGAATGGGATATTGAGCGAATAAAAACTGCTATAGATGGTGTCAATGGTTTAATGTTTCATAATAACTGCGAAAATCGATCCTTCCCTATATTCAATAAAATGCTCAATAATATTGAAAAGACATTTGGGAATTTTATTTCTTGTGTCGACTGGGTTAGTTTAGGTGGAGGAATCCATTTCACAGATAGTAATTACCCAATAGAACTCTTCTGTAATCGTTTGAAAGAATTTTCACAAAAATATGATATACAAATATATCTTGAACCTGGAGAAGCAGTTATAACTGAAACCACCACTTTAGAGGTTACAGTTCTTGATACATTTTTTAATGGACAAAATCTTGCGATTGTCAATTCGTCTGTAGAGGCACATATGCTGGATCTTCTGATATATAACCAAAGCGCCAAGGTATTACCAAACACTGGACCTTATCGTACTATGATATGCGGAAAATCATGTCTTGCTGGCGATATTTTTGGTACATTCAACTTTGAAAATCCCTTACAAATAGGAGACAGACTTTCTATTCAAGATGCTGCAGGTTATAGCATCGTTAAAAAAAATTGGTTTAATGGCGTAAAGATGCCCGCAATTGTTCTCAAGGAAATAGATGGTAATTTGCATATATTGCGTGATTTTACTTACAATGATTATCTTTATAGCATTTCTTGAAGTATACCGTTCTTAATTTACATACGCATAGTGGAAAAAAGGCTTACACATACATGAAAAAAAATGTTTTGATTATTGGTGCTGGAGGAATAGCACATGTAGTAGCACATAAATGCGCACAGAATAATGATATTCTCGGGAATATAAATATTGCTTCACGTACCTTAGAAAAGTGTTCTAAAATTGTTGAAAGCATTTATCAGAAAAAATCTATAAAAATTGACAACGTAATCAAAACCCATACATTAGATGCCTTAAACATAGAAGCTACTAAAGAGCTCATCAAGAAAACAAAATCCCAAATTGTTATAAATGTCGGTTCAGCCTTTCTTAACATGTCAGTATTGCGTGCTTGTATTGATACGAACGTAGCATATATTGATACTGCTATTCATGAAGAACCTTATAAGATTTGTGAAACTCCTCCTTGGTACAATAACTATGAATGGAAACTTTCAGATGAATGTCGCACCAAGAAAATTACAGCTCTTCTTGGTGCCGGCGCTGATCCTGGTGTTGTCAATGCATATGCCCGTTTTGCAAAAGACAAATATTTTGACACGATAACAGATATTGATATTGTAGATGTTAATGCTGGGAAACACGATAGGTATTTTGCAACCAATTTTGATCCAGAGATAAATTTTCGTGAATTTACAGGCGTAGTTTATAGCTGGCAAAATAATCAATGGTGCACCAATAAGATGTTTGAAGTCAGTAAAGAATATGAGCTCCCTGTTATTGGTAAACGAAAAGTCTATTTAAGCGGTCATGATGAGATTCATTCTTTATTTAAGAATATGGATGGAGCTAATGTACGTTTCTGGATGGGATTTAGTGAGCATTACATCAATGTTTTTCAGGTCCTAAAAAACCTTGGTCTGCTTTCTGAACAAAAAATTACAACTGCCGAAGGATTAGAAATTGTACCTCTTAAACTAGTTAAGGCTGTTTTGCCTGACCCTTCTTCCCTGGCAGAAAACTATGAAGGTAAAATATGTATAGGCACTTTTATAAAAGGCAAAAAAAATGATGCTGAGCGAGAAATATTTCTCTATAATATATCTGATCATAAAACAGCCTATGTAGAAGTAGGAAGTCAAGGTATATCTTACACTGCTGGAGTTCCTGCAACAGCTGCTGCGATTTTAATAGCTAAAGGAGTATGGGATATCGGACATATGGCAAATATAGAAGAACTTCCTTCAGAGCCTTTTCTTAAGACTCTTAATAAAATTGGTTTTGAAAGTTTTATCCGAGAAAAAAACAGTGATACTCCTATACAATAAACGACTATTTTACAGCAAACATTTAAATAAATAAAGAAAACTGTTACAGTTATAGAATTCGTTTAAATTCTTCTTAACTAGATAAGTCTAAAGACATGTTATCTACACATAAGCTATCTCAAAAACAACTTATAACTATTGCACTTTTTTATGCTGAAGCAGGTGTAAATTGGGTATTCGAACCGGAAAAATTAAAAAAATCTATAAAGCTTCACGAAGCTTACATGCCAACAAAGAATGTTTCACTTCCAAAATATATTGAATCAAAAACAACAACTTTACCCTTTTTAGATTCTGGTATCATCGAAAAAGCACAATCAGTGGCCAAAAAATCTTTGACGTTAATTCAACTGAAATCGGGTATCTCTTCTTTTAATAGTCTTGTGCTAAAAAATAATACTCTTTCTACTATCTGCGCGCATCAAACAGGAGAAGAAAGTGGCCTTATGGTCATAGGCTATACACCTAGCAGAGAGGATGAAAAACGTGGAAAAGCTTTTTCTGGTAAAGCCGGACATATGTTAGATCAAATGCTTAAGTCTATTGGGCTTGTACGGCAAAAAATATGTGTTTCAATGATTATTCCTTGGTGTCCAACAGGAAACAGAAAACTAGAAAATATAGAAATAGAAGCATGCCGTCCATTCATAGAACGTCAAATTGAGCTAGTATCTCCACGCTTTATTCTCTTGCTCGGGAATTCTTCTTCTCAATTCTTTTTTGGAAAAGATTGTCTTCTCCACGCCAATCGCAATAAATGGTCTGAAATTTATATAGCAGGAAAAAAAATTCCAACATTATCTACATTGCATCCTCAAGAACTCTTCATCTCTCCTCTCAGTAAAAAACTTGCTTGGCATGATCTCATCATTTTAAAAACTGCATTTGATAATACTTGAATATGGATAATATTTCCAGGAATGCAATTTCGCATAGCTGATTTTCGTTTAAAGTCTTCCTGTTTTACCAAAATTGAGGCATACTCCTGCCATTAAAGGATTACATGTGCGTTTCTTTATATTTTAGTGTTTGTTTTAAATTTTAAAAATTGTTTTTTAATATTGTGGAGGTTTTTATATAAAGCTTGTAGTTTATTTTTAAATTTACAAAGTAAGCTAGGAGCAATTTTTATATTTTAAGTTTATTTTTATTAGATGTTTAATATATTCTTTCAGTTATTTTTGTTCTTTAAAAGCATACAGTTTTAGAGTTTTCTGAAGGCTTTAGTTTCTTTTATAGATATTAAGAATAATCATTTGTTCATTAGGAACACTAACTTAAGGTACATTTTTTAAAAATAAATTTTAAAAATAAATTTTTATAACGTAAGGAATACACTTTATTAGTATTTCTAAACAGGTCTAAATTTTAAAAATAAATTTTAAAAATAAATTTTTATAACGCGTGGGACACCTTTTTGTGTGTCCCTTTTTTTCTCTAAAAACCTTCTTTATTCAAAGAAATTTTTATATAATCTTACAAACGTAAGAAATATAAAACATCATAAAAAGCTTTTTTCTCTCAAAAACTTGTTTAATGACTTGTTTTGTTTTCTAATGTTTTTTCAAAACTACTCAATCTTTTATAGATAGAAATAAGCTCTATAATTGTAGACCAAGACGACACAAGATATTGAAAGGATGATCGAACTTTAGAAAACGCACTCATTATTTGTGTTATAATTCCCAAGGATACCTTTCCTGAAATAATTGTTGGACCAAGAACCACATAAGGAATTATTACATCTAACTGCAGATATAAATACTTAACGACATTAAAATAAAGATAATGAAAATACATCATTAAATAATTTTTTCTTATATCATTAAATAATTTTCTTGTGATTTCTGGTGATGCACGCATTGAATCATCTTCACCATATACCAGTTCTTTCCGGAATGCTGCCTCAACCTTTTGGTTCTTAAACCCAAGTCCTGGCAATTTCCATCCAACTAAAAATAAAATGACAGTACCAAAAAGAGACCAAAAAACAGCAACAAATAAAAGAGGATATGGAATTATACCAATAATAGGTAACTCCATTACATGCTTTGACAACATGATAAATATAGGCGTAAAAGCAATCAATGTCATTATATTCTCAACGAAATCAATAGCCAATCCTTCAACGATCATAGAAAAACGCATTGTATCTTCTTGTATCCGTTGAGAAGCCCCTTCAATCTCCCGGAGAAATGACCAATTTTTCAAGTAATAATCACTCATAGCATTACGCCAACGAAAAATATAATGGCTTACTAAAAAGGAAGTAATCGTATTAAGAAGAACCATTAAAAGAAGAACTTCAACAATTGTCCACATTGATGAATAAAATTCAGATAACTTCACAGAACCAGGCTTACTTACAGCACTCTGTATCAAATCCCAAAATGGCCCATACCAAGCATTTATAACAACACTAAGCTCAACCTGAATAAAAGTACTAAATATTATACAAGAGGAACCAAATATTGACCATACTTGAAAAGAATGCGGAGAATAGATACCCCAAAAAATATAAAAAATCCCAACAACAACAAAAAAATAAATATAAAAACATATTAAAGGGAAAGTAAACAAAGCTTTTACACCGATAATAGGTGTTTTCTCTAAGCTATTGAAATGTGTTCCAAAAATATGATTTATAACTGTTGGTTCTATACCTTTAAAACATAAAAACCAAATAAATACACAAAAAGCACTCCAAAAAAATAAAGACCAAAAAAAAATTTTAGGCTGAGGGAAAAATGAACTTAACATATAATATCCTGTTATATCTATTTATATAAATTATACTCCTTTGTATCAATAAGCTCTATTAACACCATCCATATAGTTATTGAATATCTATTACTACTTTAACGATATATTGCTTTAATATTTAATACAAGGAATTAAAGTCATTTCTGATGGTTTATACTAAAAATAAAATGATTATATTCGCTTTTTGCAATTTTAAAACGATAATACTTCTATCCTTAGAAGTTAAATCCCTGACCAAGATAAAGACGCTGTACATCTTTATTATTAATAATCTCATCTACAGCGCCATGCGCTAATATAGCTCCTTCATAAATAATATAGGCCCTGTCAATAAGATTCAACGTCTCACGTACATTATGATCGGTTATAAGCACACCTATATCCCGTCGTGTTAGATGATGGACAAGATTCTGTATATCCGTAACAGAAATAGGGTCCACTCCAGCAAAAGGCTCATCAAGCAATACAAAAGTTGGATCATTTGCAAGAGCACGAGCTATCTCTAACCGCCGCCGCTCACCACCAGATAATGCTATTGCTGGCAAAAACCGAAGGTGTATAATATGAAATTCTTCTAAAAGTAAATTGAGTTTCGCTGCTCTTTTTTTCTTATCTTTTTCATACACCTCCAAAACTGCAAGGATATTTTGCTCTACAGTTAATCCACGAAAAATCGAAGTTTCTTGTGGTAAATATCCTATACCAAGACGCGCCCGCCGATACATTGGCATTGATGTTATATCATTGCCATAAATTGTGATTCTACCACTATCTACAGAAACCAATCCTGTTATCATATAAAAACAAGTCGTTTTACCCGCTCCATTAGGTCCAAGCAACCCAACAACTTCACCTTTGCGAACAGATATAGAAACATTGTTCACTATACACCTAGAGCGGTAAGTTTTTTTTAGAGACTCAGCAACCAAAATGTTCTCGGGTTGTTGTACATTGTAAGAATAAGTTTTTGAATCAACATTACTCTTGGGAGAATTAAAAAACGGGAACAACATCTTTATCTAAAATCTATAAAATATTTACATCATATTTGAACTTTTAGGATCAAGCTGAATTTTGACCCGATTATTGCAACTGTCAAGCTTTGCATCACCTGTGTCCGTATGCACAACAAATTTACAACCAATAAATACATTGGATCCTTGAGTTAAAACTACTTGTTTTCCAGTCAGAACAAATATTTTTGTATCGAAGTCAAAAAAACCTTTTTCTGCAGTAACTTGCTGCATACCTGATTTCATCAAGATGTTTCTGGCTATATTTATACGACGGATACCATTCCCTGATAAATAATTTTTATCTCTATATAAAACAACCATTTCATCGGCTTGCAAGGTAGTAGTTCCTTGGACAACCTTTACATCTTTAGTAAAGTAGGCTTTATTTTCTTGATCATGCACTTCTAAAGTGCCACTTTCAATCTGGATGATTTCATTGTCAGCAAGTTTTAAGAATTTCATATGCTGAGGCATTGATTGTGCTGCTAAAGCAAAAAAAGTTTCAGAAAAAATGATGAGCCCTGCACTTATGATAGTCATACATAAAAATATACGATTCGTTTTCATTTAAGAATCCTTTTTTCATTCTTTTCTTTTTGAAGTACTCGAGGTTCAATTAACATTTTCACATTACCAGAAAAAATCATAACATGCCCTTTATCTTTTGTATTAAAAGATTGTGCAAAAATTGAACCATATGAAGAAAAAACTGAAAGAGGGCTCTTTGTTTCTAGAGCAGTTTTTTTTATGTAAAATGTAGCTGAATTAAAATTTATACGAATGTTATTCTCAAGATTTAATGTGAATGGAACTGTAATATTAAGAACATCCTGGACACGATCAAAATTTGCTGAAGCTGCGATTAAATGAGCTCTGTTAGTATTTTTTATTGGCAATGAAGCCTCTATATCCTTCATGATGACATAATTTGGATTGCTGATATCATAAAAAGCCTTTCCTGCATGCATTGTATAATGACTTCCATCATTATTATAACCTGATATTTTAGGCCCTTTCATCATAATTTTATTATTATCAATATTTGTTAAATCCAACGGTATACTCAATGAAAAACGAGTATTCTCAATAGAAAGCAACAATATGCCGATAGAAAATACTACAGACATAACAGGTAAAATAATTCTTAATCTTTTGACACGTTTTGAATGATTTTTTCCTTGCATATAGCAATAATTAAAGTTATCCCTTGTAAATAGTTTAGGTATATTCAACATACAATTTTATCCATGATAGATACATATATTAACTGTATTATTAAGCTTATACTTGTTCAATTATTTGTAATATATTAACTTCTTTATATCACATTATCACAATAAACATCAAAAAGTAATATTTCTAATGGCTTCAATGAGTGAAAAAAAATGCTGTAAAAAGTTGAAAACTCGACATGTTATAATTTCTATAATATTAATAATTGTAGGTTATATTGCTTGGGTTTTATTCTTCGCCAAAACACCGCCACATATAGCACGTGTTACAATCTCTGGAACCATAGAAGATAACCCTGAATTATTGAGAGTTCTTAAAAAAGTTGCTGAAGATAATAACGTCAAAGCATTAGTTGTATCTATATCTTCACCAGGAGGAACAGCCTACGGAGGTGAAAGTATATTTCGTTCAATCCAGGAAATCAAAAAAAAGAAACCTGTGGTTTCTGATATACGCACTTTAGCAACTTCTGCTGCTTATATGATTGCTTGTTCTGGAAATAGTATTGTTTCAGCTGAAACGTCAATTGTTGGCTCTATTGGTGTAATAATTGAATACCCACAAATTAAACCCTTTTTGGATAAGCTTGGAATATCTTTTGAAACAATAAAATCCTCTCCTATAAAAGGGGAACCATCTCCTTTCTATAATACGAGTCAACAATCAAAAGATATGCTTGGATCCTTGGTCAAGGATACCTACCAATGGTTTGTAAGTCTAGTGAGTGAACAGCGACATTTGCCGCGTGATAAAGTATTAGATCTAGCCAATGGAGCAGTGTTTACTGGTCGGCAAGCAAAAGCTCTTGGCCTCGTAGACAGATTAGGAGGAGAAGAGCAAGTATTGGAAGCCTTACATTCTTTAGGTGTTGAAAAGAATTTGAAAATCGTAGAATGGTCGCCATCAACTTCTTATTCTGATCTTATTTATAAAAAATTTATGTCAAGTGTAATGAGTTCATTAATTGTTCTGTCACATGATATCATTTTATCTACATTAAAAACATATCAATACTCACCTTTGTCTCTGAATGGGGTTTTATCTATTTGGCCTAATAATAAATGATTTAATAAGCCTATATTTTTTAACAGGAGACAGCTTGATAAAATCTGAATTAGTAAAAATAATTGCAGAAAAAAATCCTCATATTCGTCAAATTGATATC
The DNA here is from genome assembly GCF_000325745.1 of Liberibacter crescens BT-1. NCBI lineage: Bacteria > Pseudomonadati > Pseudomonadota > Alphaproteobacteria > Hyphomicrobiales > Rhizobiaceae > Liberibacter > Liberibacter crescens. The sequence goes on from NC_019907.1 coordinate 1,415,768, forward strand.
GAAAATATAGTAAATGTAGTATTAGACGAAATATCAGGCGCTCTTGCTTTAGGACAGCGCATCGAATTAAGAGGATTTGGTATATTTTCAGTTAAAAATTGCCATTCAAGAATAGCTCGAAATCCCCGTACTGGTGAAAAACTCTTTATAGAAGAAAAATGGATGCCTGTTTTTAAAGTTGGTAAAGAGTTATGTAAAAGACTTAATCTACAAAGTGATTCTAATATAAAATAAATACTATAATTGTTGAATGATATTACAAAATAAGAAAAATCTATTTAAAGAGAAATTAAAGTACTTTAAATGATGGCATCACTTAATATTTTTAAGTCCTTGATAAAACACTATCTCTTTAGTGATGAGTCCCCTCCCCATACCTTCAAGAATGATCTATAATAAAAACACTTTTGAAACAAGAAAATTGCTTTTAAGAGAATATAAAAACAATTAATTTGTTATAAGTTTATATATCTTTTTAAACCAGATAATACTATTGAGAAATGTTTTGAATAAATTTTATCTAAAAAAAGTAAAAATTAAAAATATTAATAGTGTGTCTAATCCTCTTATAAAGAACATAAGAGCGTTAACACGAAAGAAAGAACGCAAAAAAGCAGGAGTTTTTATAGCTGAAGGATTGAAACTTATCATTGATGCAATCAACCTTGGTTGGTCAGCTACTATGCTAGTCTACACAAAATCAATGAAAGAAAACTCTGAACTACTCCAAACGACTATACAAGCAATAACATCAGAATTGCTAATTATAGAAGTTAGTGAAAAAATTATGTCATCTTTAAGCAGAAGAGATAACCCTCAAAATGTTTTAGGAATTTTTACTCAACGCTTGATTCCTTTACAAAATATTACAATCAAAGGAGACGAAACTTGGGTTGCACTTGATCGTATACGTGATCCTGGTAATCTTGGGACTATTATCCGTACTATTGATGCTTCTGGGGCTTCTGGAGTTATTCTTATCGGTGAGACAACTGACCCTTACGGAATAGAAACAGTACGTGCTACGATGGGATCAATTTTTAAAGTACCAATTGTATACTCTAATATTGATGAATTTATTTCTTGGGTAAAAAAATCTCAAGCTTTTATAATAGCAACACATTTACAAGCCTCTATTGATTATCGCACAGTAGAATATCCTGGAAAATCCATTATATTACTCATGGGAAATGAAAAATCTGGATTATCAAACACATTTTTATCCATAGTTGATAAACTTGTTCGTATTCCACAAGCTGGAACAGCTGATTCCCTAAATGTATCTATTGCTACAGGAATTATGTTATTTGAGATTCGCCGTCATCTTCTTTTTTTAGAAACGCATTAATAAGTTTCCCGTATGATTATTTCACATTATCGTCACATAAAATTTCTTACATTCTGCGTGATATTTATTATTATTGATCAAACTATTAAAATTATAGTTGATTCATCTATACCATTACATCAACCTATTTATGTTCTGCCGTTCTTTTCTCTATACCGTACATATAATACTGGCATTGCGTTCTCAATGCTTATGGATATGAAACCTTGGTTTATTATAAGTATGCGTATTATTATTATTTCTGGTGTTTTTTTGATATGGGAACAGACAAAAAGCAATCGCTTACTAATAAACGTGGGCTATATGTTGATATCTACTGGAGCTATAAGCAATTTAGCAGATCAATTTTTATACGGTCATGTTATAGATTACATAATGATCCATACTCAAACATGGTCTTTTGCTGTTTTCAACCTTGCCGATGCATATATTACTCTTGGTGCATGCAGCATAGCATTCGATGAGTTTCTTGCAATCTACAATAAAATGAATTCTTCTTAGAAAAATACTAGACGAAATGCCTGTAATTTTAGAGAAGAAGATATTTTTCTTTGAAGAACTCTATCCTTTAGAATAGAAAATTGTATGAAACACATCAATTTCGCTTTATTTTATAACTTACCACCCCCACGATTTTTAGAAGTGCTGTTTTCTTTGCAAGCTCCTTGCGGATAACCGGCATTGAAAGTGTTAATGATAAATTGCGTTTGCGCCAATCAGCTGCGGGTCGCGGACTTGAGTTCGCGCACAAATTGCGCCAGCTGTTCCAACATCACGGCCGGATTATCCTCATTCTTTTCGATAATACGCACAATAGCCGATCCGGAAATAGCGCCGGCCGTGCCGGCCTGGAGCGCGGTACGGACCTGACCGGGTTCGGAGATGCCAAATCCCTGTAATGTTGGTGCGGCATGGTACTCCTTCAGGGTATCGATCAGATGCTTGAGCGGGGTGTTTGCGCGTTTCTCGCTACCAGTAACGCCGGCGCGCGCGAGCAGATAGGTATATCCCCGGCCGTGTGAGGCGATTTCGCGCAGCAAAGCATCATCAGCGTTGGGCGGGCAGATGAAAATAGGAGCCACGTTATGGCGCAGGGCGGCCTGGCGAAACGGCAGACTTTCTTGCAGCGGCACATCCGCCACCAGCACCGAGTCGACGCCAACCTCGGCGCAGTGGGCATAAAAGGCATCTATCCCCTCGTTGTAGACCAGATTGGCATACATCAACAGACCAATCGGTATGGCGGGATACTTTTGGCGAATCGTTGCCAGCATTTCAAAACAGTGCGCCGGCGTAACGCCGGAGGAAAACGCACGCAGATTGGCGTTCTGGATGGTGGGGCCGTCGGCCAGCGGGTCGGAGAAAGGGATGCCCAGCTCCAGTGCATCGGCGCCGGCGTCAATGAGCGTATCGATAATGCGTAGCGAGAGGGTGGGCTTGGGATCGCCAAGCGTCACAAAAGGTACAAATGCGCCTTCATGGCGCGCCGCCAGCTGGCTGAATAATTGCTGATAGCGTTCCATTAAATGTCTCCTCGCGCCTTCAGAATATCATGAACGGTGAAAATATCTTTATCGCCGCGGCCGGACAGGTTGACTACCAGGATCTGCTCCTTCTCCGGTTCCGCTTGTATCATTCTCAGCGCGTGGGCCAGCGCGTGGGACGATTCCAGCGCCGGAATAATTCCCTCATGACGGGAAAGGCGACGGAAGGCATCCAGGGCTTCTTCGTCGGTAACCGATACGTACTCCGCCCGGCCTATGCTATCAAGGTAGGCGTGCTGCGGACCCACCGAGGGGAAATCCAGGCAGGCCGATATGGAGTAGGATTCCTCAATTTGCCCTTCGGCGGATTGCATCATCGGCGACTTCATGCCGAAATAGATGCCGGTGCGGCCATGTTTCAACGACGCCCCATGCTTTCCGGTTTCGATACCCAAGCCGCCCGGCTCTACGCCTATCAGTCGAACTGCCTGTTCATCAATGAAATCGGCGAACATGCCGATGGCGTTGGAGCCGCCGCCGACGCAGGCGATAACCGCATCCGGCAGGCGCTGCTCGTGCTCGTACAACTGCGCGCGCGTTTCCTCGCCGATCATACGCTGGAATTCGCGCACGATGGTCGGGAACGGATGCGGGCCGGCAGCGGTGCCGAGCATGTAGTGAGCGTGTTCATAACTATCGGACCAGTCGCGTAACACTTAGTTGCAGGCGTCTTTTAAGGTTGAGGAGCCACTGTGCACCGGAATGACCTCGGCGCCCATCAACCGCATGCGAAAAACATTGAGCGACTGGCGTTCGATGTCTTTAGCGCCCATATAAATACGGCATTTCAGCCCCAGCAATGTGGAGGACAGGGCGGAAGCCACGCCGTGCTGACCGGCACCGGTTTCGGCGATGATTTCAGTTTTGCCCATCCGTTTGGCCAGCAGCACCTGCCCCAGCACTTGATTAGTTTTATGGGCACCGCCGTGCAGCAGGTCTTCACGTTTGAGATAAAGTTTGGTCTGAGTGCCCGCGGTCAGGTTGCGGCACAGCGTGAGCGGGGTCGGCCGGCCGGCGTAGTTTGTCAGCAAATCTATGAATTCGGCCTGAAACACCGGATCGCTCTGGGTGCTGACGAACGCGTCTTCCAGCTGAATCAGCGCAGGCATCAGGATTTGCGGCACATACATGCCGCCAAACTCGCCAAAATAGGGATTAAGTCGTGTCATGCTTGATTATCTCTCACGGTGTCAGGCTGAAGGTTAATAGGCGCGTAGCGTCTGAAATACCGTAGCCAGTTTATGATGATCTTTAATACCCGGCGCGCTTTCCACACCGGAGTTGAAGTCCAGTCCAGAACAACCAATATGGGCTGCCGCTAAGCAGTTGTCCGCCGCCAGGCCGCCCGCCAGTATGACGTTATCCAACGTGGCTCCGTTTAACAGCGACCAGTTGAAAGGTTTGCCGCTGCCGCTGCCGTTGTCCAGAACGTAGCGATCGACCTGGGTCAGATCGCGCGGAAGAAGGGCCTGGCACATATCCAGCGCCTTCCAGATGCGGCACTCGAGCGGCAGGGCATGGCGCAGCGCATCGATATAGCTCTGATCTTCGTCACCGTGCAGTTGGACTGCCGCCAGCGATAGCACGCTGGCGGCCGCAGCGACGTCTTCTACCGGCGCATCGCAAAACACGCCAACATAGAGCAGCGCAGCGCCGGCCATCACGGTGCGGGCGGTGTCGATATCCACACACCGCGGGGAGCCGGGGACAAAAATCAGCCCACCGTAAATCGCGCCCGCTTCCAGAGCAGCGCGCGCATCGACGGCGCGGGTAAGTCCGCACACTTTGTTTTCACCCAGCAGGACCCGACGCACCGCTATCGTCAGATCGGGTTCAGACATTAGCGCGCTGCCAATCAGGAAGCCGTTGGCGTAGTGGTTGAGCTCGCGCAGTTGGCGATAGCTTTTAATACCGGATTCGCTGATGACCGTCACGTCCGCCGGCAGCCGCGGACCGAGCGTGCGGGTGCGGTTCAAATCAATCGACAAATCGCACAGGTCGCGGTTGTTGATGCCCACGATTTTCGCGCCCAGCGCAATGGCGCGCTCGCGCTCTTCATCGCTGATGATTTCGGTCAACACGCCCATATTCAGGCTGTGGGCCACCGCCGCCAACGCGCGGTAGGTATCGTCGTCGAGGATGGACAACATCAGTAGAACAGCGTCTGCCTGGTGTAGGCGCGCGAAGTAAATCTGCCAGGGGTTGAAAATAAAATCTTTGCATAATACCGGCTGGCTCACCGAGCGGCTCACTTCGGGCAGATAATCAAAGCTGCCTTGAAAATATTTCTCGTCGGTCAGTACCGCAATCGCGGAAGCATAATGCCTGTAAACGCCCGCGATGGCGACCGGGTCGAAATCGTCGCGAATAAATCCTTGGTACGGCGATGCCTTTTTGCATTCCAGTATAAATGCCGTGCGGGTACCGGACACCGCATGATAAAAACTTCGTGTGCTGGGCTGCAGCTGATGGCGGAAACTGTCCAACGGCTTCAGCCGTTGGTACTCGGAAACCCATTCATATTTATCTGCGACGATTTTCGCAAGTACAGTGTCCTGCATGACTTTCTTATCCTCTTGTTACCAGTGCCATCACGCGCTCATAGGGAGCACCGCTGTGAATTTCCTCCAGCGCCCGATGGGTGTTGTCACGGAGATTTTCCTGTCCGAACAATTTGAGCAGCAGAGCCACGTTGGCAGCGACAACGGATTTATGCGCGTGTTCACCTTTACCTTGTAACAAACGCGCCAAAATGTCACGGTTTTCTTCCGGCGATCCCCCCCGAAGCGCCTCTGCTGGCTGAGCCGACAGGCCGAAATCCGCCGCGTTCAGGGTATAGTTCTCAATCTTCCCCTCGCGCAGCTCTGCCACGTGCGTCGGCGCATGCAAGGCGACTTCATCCATGCCGCCGCTGTGTACCACCGCGACGCGTTGATAGCCCAACACGCACATCGTCTCGGCAATTGGCAGCACGAGTTTCGGGCTGTAGACGCCAATCAGCGCCAACGGCGGTCGGGCAGGATTGATTAGCGGACCCAGTACATTAAACAGGGTACGGGTTTTCAACAGTTTCCGCACCAGCATCGCGTGGCGAAAGCCGGAATGGTAATGCGGGGCGAACAGGAAGCAGATGCCCAGTTCATCCAACGCCTGGCGCGACAGTTCAGCCGGCATATCCAGCCGGACACCGAACGCCGACAGCAGGTCCGAAGAGCCTGAGCGGCTTGAAACGTTGTGGTTGACGTGTTTGGCCACCCGGGCGCTGCAGCCGGCGGCGACGATAGCGTTGGCAGTAGAAATGTTGATGCTATTGCTGCCGTCGCCGCCGATACCGACGATATCAGCAAAAGCATAATCAGGACGCGGAAACGGTCTGGCGTCGGCCAATAGCGCGCTGGCAGCACCGGCGATTTCCTCGGGGTATTCGCCGCGCACCTTCATGCTGATAAGCACGGCCGCCAGCTGTTCTGGAGCCAGTTGCCCCTGAATGATGGCCCCGAACAGCTGCTGGCTTTGTTCACGGCTGATACGCCCGCCCTGATAGAGATGTTCCAGCATCGCTTGCATGAAAAAGTCCTTCTGATTACGCCAGTGCCCAGGCGAGCGTCTGGTTTAACAAATGTGCTCCCTTAGTGGTTAAAATGGATTCAGGGTGGAACTGAAAGCCGCAGATCCGATCGGCATCATTGCGTACCGCCATCACCATGTCGTTAAAGTGGGCGTTGACCGTGAGCGTTGCCGGCACTTGACTCCCGACCAGAGAATGATAGCGCGCCACCGGCAGCGGGTTCGGCAGGCCGGCGAACATGCCCTGGTTATCGTGGCGGATGGGCGAGGCCTTACCGTGCAAAATCTCACCCGCCTGACCGACGTGGCCGCCGTAAGCTTCCACAATCGCCTGATGGCCCAGGCAAATGCCGATGATGGGTAACCGGCCGCGCAGCGTCGTGAGCAATGCCGGCATGCAGCCTGCCTGGGCCGGCACACCGGGACCTGGCGAGAGCATCAGGATCGGGTTTTCCATTTCGGACAGCACCCGCGTGATGAGCGCAGCCGGTAGCCGGTTGCGGTAAATCACTACCCGGTGACCATTGGCACGCAGCTGATCCACCAGGTTATAGGTAAACGAGTCGATATTATCGAGTAACAGGATGTCGGCCATCAGAACAGCTCCTTTGCTTCGTGGGCGGTAGCAATGGCGCGCAAAACGGCACGCGCTTTGTTGCGGCTTTCGTCGGCTTCTTCCTGTGGAACGGAATCCAGTACCACACCTCCGCCGGCCTGCACCGTGGCGATGCCATCTTCGACGTAGGCGGAACGGATAACAATGCAGGTATCAAGCGCGCCGGCGGCGGTAAAATAGCCAATCGCACCGCCGTAGCTGCCGCGGCGTTCGCCTTCTGCCTCGGCGATAAGCTGCATGGCGCGGACTTTCGGAACCCCACTCAAGGTGCCCATATTCATACAAGCGCGGTAGGCGTGCAGTACGTCAAGATCGGCGCGCAGCTGGCCAACAACCCGCGATACTAAATGCATCACGAAGGAGTAACGATCAACTTTGGTCAGATCGGCTACATAACGGGTGCCCGGCTCGCAAATACGCGCTAGATCGTTGCGCGCCAAATCCACCAGCATTAAGTGTTCGGCCAGTTCTTTATGATCGGCGCGCATTTCCAGTTCAATGCGGCTGTCGAGATCGGCATCCAATGTGCCGTCGGCGCGCCGTCCGCGCGGCCGAGTGCCGGCGATGGGGTAGATTTCAATCTGTCTGGTATCAGGGGCGTATTTCAGCGAGCTTTCCGGCGAAGCGCCAAACAGGGTGAACTCATTATCCTGCATAAAAAACATATACGGGCTGGGATTGCTTTTCTTCAACGTATGGTAGGCGGCGAGCACCGAAGGACAGGGGAGTGAGAAGCGCCGGGAAGGCACGACCTGGAAACTTTCCCCTTCGCGGATCGCCTGCTGCATCCGGCGCACGACCTGGCCGTACTCTTCGTCGCTCTGGCTGCAGGTCAATGTCATGGTGTCGATAACCTGATGCGGAATGGGCTCCGGCGCTTGGGTGAGCTGATATTGCAACTGCTCAAGGCGGTGCTGCAACCGCTGCTTCTCCGACGGACTGTGGCTGAACAAGCTGCATTGCAGTTCGCAGGTTTGTTGCTGATGATCAAGGATCAACAGCGTTTCCGCCAGATAGAAGCAGTAATCGGGGCAGTGCTGTCCTGGACGCAGCGGCGGCAGAGATTCAAAGCCTGCAACAAGATCATAGGCGAACAGTCCGCCGACAAACATCGCTTTCGGCGCGTCCGGCGGCTGACCGACCAGTGTCAAAAGCAGGCGCAGACAATCGAATACCGACAGCGAGCGCAGGCGGGCATCCTCATCCACGTCTTGTACCGACGGCGGAAAGGTTAATTCACGGCCGTAGGGATGGGCGACGATCGTGACCTCTTCGGGTAAGGCGGCATCCAATAGCAGCAACAGCGCAGCGCCGTTGGCGCTCAGCGCCTGTAGCGTGACAGTCTGGCCAAGGGCGGTGATACGCAGCGCGCTATCCACCACCATCATGCTTTCCAGATCATGCTTCTTATCGATCTCGGCCAATTCCAGCAATAGCGTCGCGGGCCGCGGGCCGCATAACTGATTGAACATGACCGTCGAGTCGGGGCGGTAAGGGGCCTGCGCGTGCAGCAATTCTATCTGGTACTGACTGGTTGGCATTATCTGTTTTCCTGATTGTCGCCTATAAAAAAACTGCTAAAGGGAGGTGCGCCACCGGCGAAGCATTACGGTTGGAAAGGTCATCATTTTGCGCGTCTCAAAGGTCGTTGTTGAACATCGTTCTAGTACTACTTAAGAGATAAAAAGTCAACCATAATGAATGAACTCATGAAAATAAATCCACTAGTTGAATTCAGCTCACCGTTATCATGCCCTTGACGGCACAATCGATGACGACAGCCTTACGCGTTATTTATGACCTGCATAGCCATACCACCGCTTCCGATGGCCTGCTCTCGCCGCGGGAAAACTGGTGGTGCGCGTCCATTGGCGTGGCCACCAACGTAGCCAATGTCTTTAAAAATATCTGTCGCGGCTTACCACCCAACGATTTTTAGAGGTGCTGGTTTCAGGCCGCACTGAGCACATCGGATGAGACGTCGTAATTCGCCACCGTCTTAGAGCGACCATTCCGATAGTACGATCATCTCCCGGTGACGTTTGATCAAGGCTAACAACGATGGTCTGCCCGTGCCTACACACGGCGGCCAACAAGCGAGAAGCCAATTCCATCGTGTTGCAACTGCGTGTGTCGATAAGAGTTGCGATCATAATAGCCAGCTTCTCTCGCAAACTCTTGTTCATATGGGGAAAAAGCTCAGACAAGTCACTAACGAGAGATCCTGCCAAATGCTCTACACCGCCCATACCTACCACATAAATATAATAAAATCATTAAATTAAAAATCTATTATTAAAATCATGGGGTTGCAAGATTTTATAAAAAACTTTTTTATATCAATATTTGACTGATAAAAAAGAAGGACATAGAACATTGTATGAAACACATCCCTTATTAGAAAACAGTTCTAAAACCAAGTCTTTGTATTCAGAGGAAAGTCGGGTATCAGCTACTCCGATGATACAACAATACATTGAAATAAAATCTGCTAATCCAGATAGCCTTCTCTTTTATCGGATGGGTGAGTTTTATGAACTATTTTTTGATGATGCCTTAGAAGCTTCTCGTTCTCTTGGAATTGCTTTAACAAAACGTGGTCAACATCTGGGTCAAGATATTCCCATGTGCGGTGTCCCGGTACATACTGCTGATGATTATCTACAAAAACTTATTACATTGGGTTATCGTGTTGCTGTATGCGAACAAACAGAAGATCCTGCAGAAGCCAAAAAACGTGGTGCAAAATCAGTTGTACGTCGTGATGTAGTCCGTCTTGTAACCCCCGGTACATTAACAGAAGAAAAACTTCTTTCTCCTGCAGATTCTAATTATCTAATGGCCTTAGCACGTGTGCGAGGTAATTGGGCAATTTCTTGGATTGATATTTCTACTGGAATTTTTAGACTTTCTGAGACAAGCAGAGAAAATTTACTTGCAGATATTTCAAGAAATGATCCACATGAAATAATTGTTTCTGATACTTTATTTTCTATCGCCGAACTTAAACCTATCTTTGATACGCTAGGACGTATAGTAGTGCCACAACCAGCTGTGTTTTTTGATAGTGCTTTAGCGCAAGATCGTATCGCAAGTTATTATGGAGTAAAAACTTTAGATAGCTTCGGGGTTTTCTCAATTGCTGAAATCACTGCAGCTGCAGCTGCTATTGCTTATATTGAAAAAACACAAATTTCAAGACGGCCCGTACTCAAAAAGCCTGAACATCAAAAAAGTTCATCAACACTCTTTATTGATCCTGCTACTCGTACAAATCTAGAATTAACAAGAACATTGTCCGGCTCTCGGGATGGTTCTCTTCTTAAAACCATTAATTTCTGTATAACAGGAAGCGGATCACGACTATTAGCTGAACGACTTGCATCTCCATTAACTGATCCAAAAGAAATTGATATTCGCCTTGATTCTATAGAGTTTTTTTTAAACAACCCATTAATAATTCCAAAATTACAAGAAATTTTAAGCTCTTCTTCCGATATAGCACGCGCATTATCTCGTTTAGCACTTGGACGAGGAGGCCCTCGTGATATTGGAACTATCCGCACAGGAATACACTCTGGAAAAGCAACGGCTCATCTTCTTAATGGAATAAAAATTCCTAATGAATTGCAAAATGCAATACATACACTTGAAATGCTGCCTTCCTCTCTTGAGATGTCCTTATCTACAATGATGGCAGATGATTTGCCTCTGCTCAAACGAGATGGAGGATTTATACGGGATGGCGCAGATCCTGATCTTGACCAAGCACGTTTATTGCGTGATACCTCTCGCCGTATAATTGCTTCTTTACAATTACAATATATAGAAGAAACAGCTATCAAATCTCTTAAAATTAAATACAACAATGTATTGGGTTATTTTATAGAAATAACATCAAATCATTCTGAAACATTAACAGCTACAAAAGAAGCTAAAGCCAGATTCATCCACCGTCAAACAATGGCTAATGTCATGCGGTTTACTACTCTTGAACTTGCTGACCTAGAAAGCCAAATCGCAAATGCTGCTGACAGAGCTTTATCAATTGAACTAGAAACATTTGAAACATTGTCTCAATCTATAGTTGATAATGCAGATATTTTAACAGAAGCAGCATATGCGCTTTCTGTAATTGATGTATCAATAGCACTCGCTCAATTATCAAAAGAACAAAACTATTGTCGTCCTATGATTGATAATTCGAAAAAATTTATTATCAAAGATGGACGTCACCCAGTTATTGAACAGAAATTACATTGCCAACTCTCGAGGCCATTTATTGCTAATGACTGCGATCTATCTTCTTCTTTAGGAGAAGATAGCAGCAATATTTGGTTGCTTACAGGACCTAATATGGGAGGAAAGTCTACTTTTCTTCGTCAAAATGCTCTTATCATAATAATGGCACAGATGGGGTCTTATGTTCCTGCAACCTCTGCTCATATTGGTATTGTTGATAGATTGTTCTCTCGTGTTGGTGCAGCTGATGATTTAGCACGTGGACGATCTACTTTCATGGTAGAAATGATTGAAACCGCAACTATTCTTAATCAAGCTACTGATAGATCCTTTGTTATCCTTGATGAAATTGGGCGAGGTACCTCTACTTTTGATGGCCTTTCTATAGCATGGGCAGCCATAGAACATTTACATGAAATTAACTTTTGTCGAGGCCTATTAGCCACTCATTTCCATGAACTGACAACAATATCAGAACAGCTCTCAAGAATTAAAAATGTTACATTGAAAGTTCAAGTATCGAATGGAGATATCATCTTTCTTCATGAGATAGGACCAGGTATCGCTAACCATTCCTATGGAATACAGGTAGCAAAATTAGCAGGATTACCACTTTCAACAATCGATCGAGCATATCATATCTTAGAAAAACTTAAAGAAACATATTCTAAAATATATTCTGGAACTGATTTTATTGATGATATACATCTCTTTAAATATAAAAAATTAAATCAAAAAGAAGACGAATCTTCTAAAATTCTTAAGATCATTCAACAGCTTAACCTTGATGAAATGACACCTCGAGATGCCTTAGAAATGCTATACAAAATAAAAACTTCATTAAAATAATTTAAGTTTACATAGCATACTTACATAAATTATATTATAACAATGAACTTTTAAAGCTAACTTCTTTAGAAAGCTTTTATTGTAAACACAAAACTCCCATCATATGAGTAAATATGTCTTAAAATTCATATAATGCGTTATAACCCATTAAAAAGTAAGAAATCAAAGTATTTTATCAATGATAGCTGAGAATGTTCCTTCTGACATATCTCCAAGGTATCTTTTTCCATTAATGAAAAAAGTAGGCGTAGAATTAACTCCAAAATTTTTAGCAGCATTCTCTTTAACAGCATTTAAATTATCAAGAAGTTTCTGATTCGTTAAACAAACCTTAAAACTTTCCTGAGAAAAACCAGCTACTTTAGATACATTAAACAAAGCTTCCCGATTATTATCAGATGCTAACCAAACTTTTTGTTGTTTAAAAAGCATAGAAATAAAAGCTAAATATTTCCCTTCCCCTTGATCCTCTAAGCACCTAGCTAACATAAATGCAGCTGTTGCTACTACATCTAAAGGAAATTCTCTTACAATTAAAAGTACTTTGCCCGTATCTATATATTTCTTTTTAATTAAATCCAAAGTTCTATTATGAAAATCTGCACAGTGCACACATGTCATTGACACATATTCAACTATCTTAACCGGAGAATCTTGATTACCTATAGAAATTTCTTTCATAGGACCAGGTACAAGCAATTTCTTAATATATACTTCACCATCAGCTTCTGGCACTGTTATTGAAACAGCTTTCTTAGTTGAATTATCTTTTTTTCCTTCATCACCACAACCAAAAAGCATCATAAGAACAGCTATACCAGCAAAAAATTGATATTTTTTACTCAAAATACGAATAATAAACATTGCTTCCCCAAATCAAAATCTTTTTAATCATGCTGAAGTTTCAAACAGCCTTAGAATTAATATAGCTATTTACCTCAATAACAAGAATGAAAACCGACCTTTATAAATAACAGTTTTAACTTCTAAAAACACCATACCCAAGGCGCATTAATGCCTTTCTTAAAGCTATATCTTTAATACATTGCGTTTTTTTATCAACATTTTTAAGAACTTCTGGTTCTAAAGAATTAAAATTAACATTACACATATTAGATGATATAGATCTTTGTATAACACGTATCTGGTCAATAGCACGAAAACCAAAAAAACCATTAACACGTTCAATAATTTGTTTTTTTGAATGCATCAAAAATAGAACACGAGACCTCTCACAATAAATGGTCAGGATACCACCACTCAATTTCTTATTCAAGCTAACTCTTTCATTGCCACGATTTCGATGTAACCAAATTATTTTTTCTGGCCTACAATAGTTCGAAAGATCAGAACCAATAATATTATCCCATGATCTAATAAACGATGTATCTATTCCTCCTTTACGAGTCAACAAAGGATCAATTAAACTGTTAGCAACCTCAGAAAGATGTTTCATGTATGGAATTTCTTATCTGCTATACCGAACGATCTCGTGTAAAAGTTTTTAAAACTATGTGGATTATAGGCAAAAAAAGAGCATATATTACCCGGGCCAATGCATCAACACTTCGAAAAATATATGCTGGAATCCTTTTCAAAGGATAAAACTTCTGTTTAGAACTAATATCAAAAATCCTGCTATGTATTGCCTGTTCACTAGGAAAAATAAAATCAGAATACACAACATAAACTATTGTCCTATAAAACCAAGTTAATTCCAGCATCATATCATAGGGCAAACACATTGGCTTAAGACGCCGCAGCAATTTAATGGCACTATTTCGAGTGACTAAATATGCAGCAGAAGAACCATGTGGTCCATGGAGACAATAGCCCAAATAATCTCCCATATCAGTCTTAGTTGCCGGGATAAAGCCTACCTTTCTGTGATTGCGTATTTTTATAACATCAGCGTACGGAACAGCTTTTAAGATAGACTTGCAACGTTGCAACAAATCTTTAGGAAGCAATACATCATCTTCAAGAATAAGAGCGGCTTCATGTCCATCAGAAACAAATTTCTCTAAGGCTGCAACATGACTATAATAACAACCATACTCTCCAGGCATTAATTTGCGACCATTTATAAGAGAGAATATCCAATAACTGAAATTATAACGCTCTTCACTGGAAACTCTATATCCATTTAAAGCAGGGATCCTTATAATCTCGAGAGATATCAACTTCGAATTCTCTTCAATATTACATCGACGTACCTTTGAATCTTCTAGGTTAATATAATAAGCTACTATATTCACGATATCCCTTTTAAGGTATTTTTTATGGCAGGAAAACAGCTTTTAATATTCAAAGTTAAAATCTTTTATATAATAAAAAAATAGGCTCAAAGTATATGCTACAATCAAATTGTACAGAAATACAAAATTATATCCTCAATTGGTATGACATTTATCATCGTAAGCTACCATGGAGGATATCTCCTAGCAATACTAACTTAGAAAAAACTCCTGATCCTTATAAAATATGGCTTTCTGAAATAATGCTACAGCAAACAACCGTTACAACGGCGAAACCTTATTTCATAAAATTCATTGAAAAATGGCCCACAATAAATGACCTTGCTTCTGCAACAAATGAAGAAATATTAGTTGCTTGGGCAGGACTTGGTTATTACACACGGGCACGAAATTTAAAAAAATGCGCTGAAATCATAATAGATAAGTACAGAGGAAAATTTCCCGACACAGAAGTATCTTTAAAATGCCTGCCTGGTATAGGAGAGTATACTGCTGCAGCTATTGCAGCTATTGCTTTTGGTCATCCAGCACTTGTAATAGATGGCAATATTGAGCGCGTCATATCAAGATTTTTTGCAATAAATGAGCCTTCTCCTACTTCTAAGGGATCAGTAAAAAAGCACCTTCAAACAATACTCCCAAAATCTAGACCAGGTGACTTTTCTCAAGCTCTGATGGATATAGGATCCCTCATTTGTATGCCAAAGAAAACATTATGTACAATATGTCCTATCAAAAGAGATTGTGTAGCTTTCTCTCAAGGAAAACCTGAATTCTTCCCTGTAAAATCTGAAAAGAAAAAGAAACCTTTACGTGTCGGCGCCATTTTTTTAGCAGTAACATCTAACAATGATATCCTTCTTAGAAAACGAACAACAGGAACTCTTCTGGCTGGAATGACTGAACTTCCAACAAGTAACTGGACATCTAAAAATGATGGAGAAACGAGTTCTGAAGCTGCACCTTTCTTTGCAGAATGGCATTTATGTAATAATATAACGCATATTTTTACTCACTTTAAGCTCACATTATCTGTCTGGAAAACCCATATACCTCAAAAAATTATTCTTTCAGGAAGCTGGTGGTGCCCGATAGAAAATCTCAATGAAGAAGCATTACCAATGGTGATGAAAAAAGCTCTTATTGCAGGGGGAATTAAATTAAGGCTTTAAATCTAATGAAAAGATAATTTCCGCAAAGTTGCTAATTTACCATTGAGCTACACTTTTTTCTTTATATGTTTAAATAATTGTGATCGCTTTAAAAACTCTAAAGTATTTCCTTAATCTTTGAAATGCTTTGACAATTTTAATTTTTGTGACTGGTAATAAGAACCTGAACTTACACCGTAAAGATGCTGCGGAGATTCCAACATGGCTTCATAAATAAGCCGCCCTACAATTTGACCATGTTCGAGGATAAAAGGAACTTGATGTGAGCGCATTTCCAACACAACCCTAGAGCTGACTCTTTCTGTTAAAGAGTACCCAAAACCAGGATCTAGAAAACCAGCATAATGTATCCTGAACTCTCCCATCAGAGGATCATAAGGTTTCATCTCAGCAGCATAAAAAGGAGGAATGCGTACTGCTTCTCTTGAAACTAAAATATAAAACTCATCTGGATCGAGTATCAGCTCACCCCTTGGATGAACATAAAGAGGATCCCAAAAATCCTGAATTCTATAGCTTTCCTTGAGATCAACATCAATAACTTCTGTATGATGTTTACCTCGATATCCTACATGCCTTTCTTTGTTGTGTCCCTCAAGATCGATAGAAAGAGCAATACCTCCTTCTGATATATTAACATTTGTGCTTTCAACCAAAACTTCATCAGCCTGCAGCTTCAATAACTCATCTTTATCAAGAATTCTATGATCTTGATGAAATCTAATTTGAGATAACCGTGATCCAAACCTTACAATTACTGGAAATGTTCTAGGAGAAATTTCCAAATAAAGAGGCCCATGATACCCTGCAGGAATTCTATCAAATTCTTGACTTCTATCACTTATTACACGAGTAAATATATCGAGTCGACCTGTAGAACTTTTAGGATTTATAGACGCTGAAATTTCACTGCCAAGCCTCAAACTTTCTATTAAAGGTATAATATATATACAATTTGTTTCCAATACAGCGCCATACGAAAGATCTATTTCATGCAACTTAAACAAATCTAATTTTTCATATACTGTATGAGAGCCCGGTAAAAAACTCGCACGTATTCTATAAGCTTTTGAAGAGAGTCTCAAATCAAGGCTAGCTGGTTGTACCTGATTAGGCTCCAGTGGTATTTCAGTTAATATTTTTCCTGACTCTAATAACCCCCAAATAGCCTTATCTGGTAACATTCCTCGTTTCTTTATCATCACCTTCTCTCTTGTATTCTTATTACTTCAGTTCACAAAACAAAAATTTTTAATACCATCTTTTAAAATGGCTCAATGTTTCAGTATCATTACAAGATATATTTAAAGAATTTAGACAGATATATACAAACTGTTATAAGTAATTCAATTTTTTATTTATAGAATGATGAAATATTCTTAAAATCAGCATTCAAATAATAAATAATTATTACCTAAAGTAATAGAGATTACAATGATCAATTTAATGAGCAGTAGCATCTTTAATGGTAGACCACATGACATATTTGTGTATCACAGCTTTATGTCTTCTTGAAAGAAAACGCCCTTTAATTTTTTTCAAGAATAATGAATTATTGAAACCAATTTCGTTATTGACACAGAAAGCTTTCTCTTCACTAACTATAACAATAATAGAGAAGCAATTAAAGCTAAAATATCTTATAAATATTGAAAGTAAGTAATCCTGGCTTCAATTTGATCAAAACAATCTTTATTTAGAAAGCTAAAAGATAAAAACCTTCTATTTGTTAAAAGAAATGCAATTAAATCCTTGATTTTTGTTTCTTTGTAATCTTAAATAGCCGACAATCAATTGACTAAAACAATTTTCTTATTTACACTGAATCTTCATTGAATTTCTACATTTTAGTGGTATTCAATGTAAATGACCATTTTTAAAATTTAAAACCTTTAAGAAGGGCCGCTTTTGCGGTATATAAAGCATAATGAAACGTACATTTAATCCCTCAAATGTTATACGTAAAAGACGTCACGGCTTCCGCACTCGAATGGCTACAGTTGGAGGACGAAAAGTAATTTCTGCTCGTAGAGCACGTGGACGCAAGCGTTTATCCGCTTAAAGACATTATTTGTTATTTAGAAGATTTTATCTAAATATGTTTTCAAATCAATTTTTGTTTGCTTTAGATTTTACTCTTATACAATGAGCGAAGAAGATAATAAAAAGCCTGTTGGTCGTCTTAAAAGTCGATCACAATTTCTCGTTGTAAGAAATGGAGAAAGAAGGAAAGGACCTCTCTTTCTTTTAGAAGTCTTAAATCGCAATGATGTTACTTTAATACCACGTATAGGTTTTACTGTAACAAAGAAACAAGGTGATGCTGTTAGACGTAATCGTATTCGTCGTAGATTGAAAGAAGCGGTTCGACTTAGTGCAAAGAAAATACTGAAACCTGGACATGATTATGTAATAATTGCTAAGCGTGATGTCCTTTTTGCTTCTTTTGAAGATCTTTGTACTCATTTTATTGAACGTGTTAATTAACAATCAGCAGAATAAAATCTATCCTAAGGAAGTTTTAATGGAAAGAAATGGAAATTATTTTTTAGCGATTATGTTATCAGTATTGATTGTATCCGCATGGCAATTTCTATATGTTAACCCTCGTATTGAAGCAATGAAAGAGGCCAAAAAATCTTTTCAAAAAGTAGATCAAGATTCCAAAAAAAATGATATAGAGTCTCATGCTCAAATGTCTCCAGCTGTTTTTGCAACAAGCCGTGAACAGGCTATTGCAACTTCACAACGAGTTGATATTGATACATCTGCTATTAAAGGATCAATTAATTTAAAAGGAGCACGATTTGATGACATTGGACTAAAAGAATATCATGTAGGAATAAACAAAGATAGTCCAATTATAACTCTCTTAAATCCTTCTAACGATGTAAATGGTTATTTTTCTGAAATAGGCTACTTATCAAGAACAAGCCCAGATCTGGTTCCAGGACCAGATAGTGTTTGGCAGCTTGTTTCCGGTAAAAAATTGACACCCTCAACCCCTATAACACTTGTTTTCAAAAATTCTAAAGGAACTACCTTTAAGCGTATCATATCTATAGATAAAAACTACATGTTTACAATAGTTGATACTATAACAAATAACAGTGCGGAACCTATAAAATTATCTTTGTATGGTAGAATAACACGTTATGAAGGAAAAACAGAAAATCCTGTTTATGTCTTACATGAAGGATTTATAGGTGTTCTTGATGATATGTCACTTATAGAAAAGAAATATACTGATATTAAAAAATCTAATACTATTGAAACTCACCATATTTTAAATGGCTGGTTAGGAATTACAGATAAATATTGGGCATCTATTCTTATTCCATCTAAAGATATAAACTTTGAAAGTCATTTCTCCTTCTTTTCTGATGGACAACCTCGCTATCAAGCTGATCTTAAAAGTCCTGAAATCACTATAGAATCTGGAAAGTCAGAACAGATTAAAAATCTCTTGTTTGCTGGTGCTAAAGAAGTTCCTGTCATTGATCAATACGAAAAAGAATTTTTTATCCCGCGTTTTGATAGATTGATAGACTGGGGATGGTTCTATTTTATTACCAAACCCATGTTTATGATGATGGATTATCTCTATCGTTTGGTAGGGAATTTTGGCTTAGCTATCATGCTAACAACTATTATTGTTAAACTTATTTTCTTCCCTCTTGCTAATAAACAATATGCATCTATGGCAAATATGAAAAATATACAGCCCAAAATAGATGAATTGCGCGAAATTTTTAAAGATGATCGCTTAGGTTTGCAAAAAGCAGTTATTGAGTTATATAAGAAAGAAAATATAAATCCATTAGCAGGATGTTGGCCAATGATACTTCAAATTCCTGTATTTTTTGCGATTTATAAAGTCATTTATATTACTATAGAAATGCGACATGCTCCATTTATAGGATGGATTCATGATCTTTCTGCTCCTGATCCAACGAATATTATTAATATATTTGGCCTTTTACCTTTTGAAGCACCAGCTATAGTTCATATTGGTGCTTGGCCATTAATAATGGGCCTTTCCATGTTCTTACAAATGCGAATGAATCCTCCTCCTCCTGACAAGACTCAAGCAATTATTTTTAATTGGATGCCAGTAGTATTTATATTTACTTTAGCAAGTTTTCCAGCTGGATTGGTAATTTATTGGGCTTGGAACAACACTCTATCAATTATTCAACAAGCTATAATTATGAAAAAACATGGCGTTAAAGTTGAGATTTTTAAAAACATAAGTTCTTTAGTTCAATATTTAAAGAAAAAATAGTTTTATTTGCTCTCTTATAAAAGAAGACATAATTACAAAAATGTTTATAGATTCTGATATATTTTTAAAGAAACATTGGATTTTTTTAAAAGGTGTTCCTGAAATAAGTCTTCTCCCTCAATCAGGACCTCCTGAGATAGCTTTTATTGGTCGTTCAAATGTTGGAAAATCTTCTCTTATTAATGCATTGATTAACCAAAAAGGATTAGCAAGAACTTCAAACGTGCCAGGTCGTACCCAAGAATTAAATTACTTTATACCAAGCGGATACTTGGAAAACAATAATGAATTCCCGCCATTAGCCATTGTTGACATGCCAGGGTATGGTTATATGGAAGCTCCAAAAGAAAAAGCTAATGTTTGGAAAAAATTAATTTTTCAATATTTTTATATTCGATCAACATTGAAACGTGTTTATCTTCTAATTGACAGTCGTCATGGAATTAAAAAAAATGATAAAGATACGTTCCTTTTACTCGACAAGGCAGCAATATCCTATCAAGTTATCCTTACAAAGATTGATAAAATTGATAAAGTTTCCATTCAAGATATATTAGAAAAAACTCAAAAAGCTATACTTAAACATCCAGCTTCATATCCTTTTGTATTAGCCACGTCTTCTGGAACTGGAAAAGGCCTTGAAATATTACGAAATGCCATTATTGAAACTGTAAATACATAAAAATCCGTTGGAATTATTATTCCTCATTTTTTGATGATAATCCAACCATTATTAGATAAAATGAACTCGTTTTGAGAAGTGTGGTTTCAAATGGAAGAACATGAAAGTCAGATTCAAGCACGTTTGCTAGCACAAGCGCTGCCTTTTATGCAACTTTATGAAAACAAAACTATTATTGTAAAATATGGCGGACATGCCATGGAGCAAGGAGAACTTAGAAAAGCTTTTGCCAGCGATATAGCTCTTTTAAAACAATCAGGAGTTAATCCTATTGTTGTCCACGGAGGCGGACCACAAATAGGTGCAGTTCTTCAGAAAATGGGAATTGAATCAAAATTTGAATCTGGACTACGTGTTACAGATCAAAAAACTGTAGAAATTGTTGAAATGGTACTCGCTGGTTCAATCAACAAAGAAATAGTAGCTCTTATTAATAGAACTGGTGAGTGGGCGATCGGTTTATGTGGCAAAGATGGTAATATGGTTTTTGCAGAAAAAGTTAAAAAAAATATTATAGATTCTTCTTCAAATCATCAAAAAGTCGTTGATTTAGGTTTCGTAGGTGAAGTTGTTGAAGTTGATAGAACTCTTCTAGATTTACTTGCGAAATCAGAAATGATTCCTGTAATAGCGCCTATCGCTCCTGGACGTGATGGTAACACTTACAATATAAATGCTGACACATTTGCCGGCGCTATTGCTGGAGCACTTAATGCTTCACGCCTTTTATTCTTAACTAATGTTCCGGGTGTTCTTGATAAAGATGGAAACCTTATCAAGAAATTATCAATATCCAAGGCTCGTTTGCTTATAGAAGATGGAACTATTTCTGAAGGAATGATTCCAAAAGTTGAAACATCTATTAAAGCTATTAAGGCTGGTGTAGAAGGAGTCGTTATTTTAAATGGCAAAACAGCTCACTCCATACTCTTAGAAATTTTTACTGAAAACGGAGCAGGAACCCTCTTGGTACCTTGAATTATTTTTCACGTTTTTATGATTTCTTTTTTATACGAAAATCCAATAAACAGAATGAGTTTTGATCTCATTCTTATATTTTTTATCTTAAATAAGATTTTCTTCTATCAAGCTTAAAATATTATTGAAAAAATTTAAGAAACGTTTACAATTTATTACTTATTGATGTAATCTCAGAAAAAAGAGCCTTATATCTGAGATATTTAAAATGTATTCATGATAATTAAATTTATAAAAGTCTTAAAGTTAAATGATTAAAAGAACATCTTTTTATTTATTTTTTAATTTACTATATGAAATAACCTTCTACATGTTATCTCTTTCTAAGACAGGGAGCTTTAATGTCAATACCAATGAGTACAACACAATCTATAGATATTCCTCAAAAAAAATCTTGGACGACTGAAGAAGCACGGGCTCTTTATAAAAGACCATTTAATGATCTGTTATTTCAATCTCATACTATCTATCGGGCCAACTTTGATTCAAACCGCGTACAACTTAGCACATTACTTAATATTAAAAATGGAGGATGTCCTGAAGATTGTGGCTACTGTAGCCAGTCTGCATATCATAATACGAACATAAAAGCCTCAAAACTCATTAAAACTGAACAGGCTGTCGAAAAAGCACGATTATCTAAAAAAAGTGGTGCTACCCGTTATTGTATGGGCGCTGCTTGGCGTAGTCCTAAACAAAGAGATATGGATGAACTTGTTTCTATGATACGAGGGGTAAAAGCTCTTGGTCTTGAAACATGTATGACTCTTGGTATGTTATCATTAGAACAAGCGCAAATTTTAGCTGAAGCTGGGCTTGATTACTATAATCATAATATTGATACCTCTGAACGATTTTATTCAGAAATTGTAACAACACATACTTTTCAAGATCGGCTAGAAACCCTTGAAAATGTCAACAAGGCAGGTATTAAAATCTGTTGCGGCGGTATCTTTGGACTGGGAGAAACTGTTGATGACCGCGTTGATATGTTAGTAACCCTTTCTAACTTAAAAAGTCCACCTGAAAGCGTACCTATTAACATGCTTATTCCAATTCCAGGCTCAAAACTAGAGAACGCGATACCCATTGATAATCTTGAGTTCGTTCGAATGATAGCTCTTACTCGCATTTTAATGCCAAAATCCTATGTACGCTTAGCGGCAGGACGTATTGCAATGTCAGATGAAATGCAAGCATTATGTTTTTTTGCAGGAACTAATTCAATTTTTGTTGGAGATAAACTTTTGACCACCGAAAATCCTGATGAAGACAAAGACATGAATCTTCTTCATCGTCTTGGAATAACTCCAGAATCCATAAATGACACTCAATCAACTTGTTCTTTATAACAAAAAACTGCAACAGCTCGAGAAGAAAGAACGTCTACGTATATTAACCAAAACAAAAGGGATTGATTTTACTTCAAATGACTATCTTTCTCTTGCAAGCTCAAAACGGTTAAATGACTGTATAATAGATGCACTCAACAGAGATGTTCCTATTGGTGCTGGAGGTTCTCGCCTCTTACGTGGTAATCATCATGAACATGAAACGTTAGAACATGAAGCTTCTGTATTTTTCGGATCAGAAAAAGTACTGTACTTCAGTAGCGGATATGTAGCAAATATAGCAGTTCTTTCAACACTTCCACAACCACAAGACATTATTTTCCATGATATTTTAGTCCATGCAAGTGCATATGCAGGAATGCAATCAGGAAAAGCAAAAACTATTCCTATACCTCATAATAACGTCAATGCTTTTGAAGACGCCATTAGCCAATGGCGCAAACGCGGAGGTAAAGGAACTCCTTGGATTGTTGTAGAAAGTCTCTATTCCATGGATGGTGACAAGGCGCCTTTGCATGATCTGTTAAAACTGGCCAATCAGTATAATGGCTTCCTTTTCATTGATGAAGCTCACGCTACTGGTATTTATGGTGCGAATGGTTATGGCTTTACAGAAGATCTTCACAGACATGAGAATGTTCTTGTACTTCACACTTGTGGAAAAGCCCTTGGTGTATCAGGCGCTCTTCTAGGCGCCAACAAATTACTATGTAACTATATCATTAATTATGCCAAACCTTTTATTTACACAACAGCTCCTTCTCCACTAGAAGCAAGAATTGTTCGTGAAGCATTAAAAATTGTAAAAGAAGAACCAGAGAGACGAGAAAAACTTCATGATCTCATTTCTTTCACAGATAGGCTTTTTAACAATATTTTCGGATTCTCAAGTGGTTCTCAAATTCAGCCTATCATTATTGGTAAAAATGATTATACAATACAGATTGCTCAACGTATGCAAAAAGAGGGTTTCGATGTTCGTGCTATTCGTCCACCTACAGTACCAATTGGAACTTCACGCTTGCGTATATCTATCACCTTAAACGTCAATACCGAAATAATTCAATTTTTTGTTGATCAGCTGAAGCAGATAATGTCAGAAATAATCTCATGAGTTTACGCCTTGTTATTACCGGAACAGATACAGATGTCGGAAAAACAGTTTTCTCAGCTGCTCTCGCTAATGCATTGGATTCTTACTATTGGAAACCAATCCAGGCAGGCCTTGATAGCGAAACTGACAGCGAAACTGTTCATCGTCTTGGTAAAATCCCATTAAAACGAATCCTACCTGAAGCCTGGCGACTAAAAACCCCTGCCGCACCTTATATATCTGCAATAATTGATGGATTAACGATTAATCCTCAAACTCTCCAACCACCTGAAGGAAAGTTTCCTCTCATTATTGAGGGTGCAGGCGGTCTTCTTGTACCTATCACACGACATAAGCTTTTTATTGATGTTTTTTCTCAATGGCAATGTCCTGTTATTTTATGTACACGTACAAGCCTTGGAACTATTAATCATACTTTATTGTCAATAGAAGCGATGCGTACCCGCAAGATTAAAATACTTGGAGTTGTATTTATTGGAGATGAACAGCCAGAAACAGAAAAAACGATCTCTGAAATAGGCTCTGTACACCATCTTGGAAGATTGCCAAAAATTTCTCCTCTAACACCTGATACACTTCATAAGAACTTTCACAAACATTTTGATGTTTCCTCTTTTACAAAAGATAGCACATGATATCCTTTCATCCACAGCGGTCACCAATATGGCATCCATTTACACAACACTTCCTACATCCAACATGGAAGAGAATTATCAGTACAAAAGATGCCTATCTTATTGACGAAGATGGTTTTTTAATTTTCGATGCAATCTCCTCGTGGTGGGTTATTACACATGGACATCGTCATCCAACTATTATGAATGCCATTCAAAATGCTTCTACATACTTCGATCAGATCATCTTTTCTGAATATACACACGAACCAGCAGAAAATCTTGCTCAAGGGCTGATTAGAATTGCTCCCCCAGGCCTTTCATATGTCTTCTTTTCTGATAGCGGCTCAACTTCAGTAGAGGTAGCTCTAAAAATGGCCCTGGGCTTTTTTTATAATAATGGTACAAAACGTACACAGATTATAGTTATGGAACATGGTTATCATGGTGATACAATTGGCACAATGTCAGCTGGAGCACATGGAGTTTTTAATACACCCTACGAACCTTTACTCTTCAATGTTAATACTATACCCTTTCCCTCTGCAGGACACGAACAAGATTCTCTTGATGCGCTTGAGAAGTTTTGTTGTAATGGCACAGCTGCAGCTTTTTTAATTGAACCATTAGTGCTTGGTGCTGGTGGTATGAAAATGTATCCACCTTACTTATTAAAAGAGTTTAGAAAAATTACACAACATTATGGAACGCTTTTGATTGCTGATGAAGTAATGACTGGTTGGGGAAGAACTGGAACCATATTTGCTTGTAATCATGTTAATGTAACACCAGATATCTTATGTATCTCTAAAGGTATTACAGGCGGAGCGCTTCCTTTAGCTGCAACTTTATGTTCTACTGAAATTTTCGATGCGCATGTATCTCCTGACCAGAGCCGGATGTTTTTTCATTCTAGCTCCTATACAGCCAATCCAATTGCTTGTGCAGCAGCTGTAGCTAATCTTAATATTTGGGAAAATGAACCTGTCATACAGCGTATTGCAGAATTAGAGAAAATGCATTCTAAAATATTGCCGCGATTCCAGTCAGATCAACGTTTTATTAATGTTCGACAAATGGGAACAATCGCTGCACTTGATCTTAATACCGAAAAAAAAGGTTATTTTTCAGATGTCGGATTAAAACTCCGCACTTTCTTTCGAAAAAAAAATCTTCTTATTCGTCCTCTTGGGAACATAATCTATTTAATGCCTCCTTATTGTACTACATTAGCCGAGCTTATTCAAACTTATGAAGCAATTAATGAAGCAGCTGATATCGTAGAGACTATTAAATGATGAAACCTTCTAGTCGTATTCTCGGATTTGGTCATTCTGTCCCTGAAAAATGTATTAACAATTCCGATATCGAATTACAATTAGGACTAAATTCTGGTTGGATAGAACGCAGAACTGGCATTCAGACACGATGGTGGGCATCCCCCAATGATACACTCACTGATCTTGCAGCAAGAGCTGCAGAAGAAGCTCTTAATGAGGCGAATATTCATAGTGATGAGATTACGCTGACAATCCTTGCGACCTCAACCCCTGATCAACTTTTACCACCATCAGCTCCTTTTCTTGCACACAAACTTGGACTTGTAAAATCAGGAGCTATTGATTTATCAGGAGCTTGCTCAGGATTTCTATATGGGCTAGTACTAGCTGATAGTTATGTAAAAACACATAACTCAGCAGCTCTTGTAGTTGCCGCGAATATCTTAAGTCGACGCATTAATATGAACGACAAAGATACTGCAATTATTTTTGGAGATGCCGCCGGTGCCATTATTCTAGCACCATCATCTAAACCAAAGGTTGGAGTTCTTGGTATCGAATTATCTTCAGATGGTAGTCAGTATGACTTAATAAAAATTCCTGCAGGCGGAAGTACCCGACCATTTAGCAAGGATATGCAACCTTACGAATCACTTATGACTGTACATAATGGACAAATGATATTTTCCAAAGCTGTAGAAATGATGGTTGAATCATCTAAAAAAGCTATGCAACAAGCTGGTCTCAACTCAAATAACATTGACCGTTTTATTCCACATCAAGCTAATGCCCGTATTATTAATACAGTCTGTAAACATCTGGATATTCCAAATGATAAGACTGTACAGACAATCCGAGAGTTTGGAAATTCTTCAGCGGCAACAATTCCTCTTTCTCTTTCATTATCTAACAAACAACGTCCATTTATTCCAGGAGAACGCTTACTCTTGGCTGCATCAGGAGCAGGAATGATAAGTGGAGCTGTCATTTTTGTTATTAACTGAATTAAATCGTATGTTCATTACCAGAAATCATGATATTACGACTTATTATCCTTTTAAACGAGGTTTGAGTTCTTAAAATAACCATTCACAAATTGATTATAGAAGTATTTTTTGAAATTAGCATCGGTTTAAAGAATTACCAGATGAACGTTAATATTTCCACGCGTTGCATTTGAGTACGGACAAACAATATGAGCACGATCTACTATTTTATGAGCGATATTGCGATCAAGTCCAGGTAAACTAATTTGCAGCTCTACTTCGATCCCAAAACCATTGGGAATTTCACCTATACCAACACTACCTCTTACACTCACATCAGTAGGAAGTGGAAGCTTGTCACGTTTAGAAACAAATTTCATTGCTCCCAAAAAACAAGCGCTATACCCTACAGCAAAAAGTTGCTCTGGATTCGTCCCTGAACCACCTTCTCCTCCTAATTCCTTAGGAGTAGAAAGATACACATCTAAATGACCATCATCGCTTATACCTCGACCATCACGACCACCGGTAACAACAGCAGAAGTTTTATAAATAATTTTCTCAACTTTCATTTTATTCTCCTTGTGCTACTCACATTTATATCTGGAATATTTGGCAAAATAGTGTTTATTACTATTTTACATCTTTAAAAAATGTTAATACTTTCAAAAAATTTACATATTGTTCTCGGAAAAATTATTATCCTGATCCAGGATATTCAACATGAAGAAAATACAGTCCTTCTGCAGGAGCTACAGGTCCGCACGCTTTCCGATCACAAGCATCTAAAGCTCTCTTCAAATTATCAGATGTCCACTTACCTTCTCCTACCAATTTCAAACTACCAACAAAAGAACGTATTTGATGATGAAGGAAACTTCGTGCAACAGCTTTAATCTCAACAATATTTCCAATACTTGTTATAGTAAGGCTATCAAGTGTACGAACAGGAGTAATAGCCTGACAATGAACAGATCTAAAAGTTGTGAAATCATGTTGTCCTACTAATAACTGCGCAGCTTCATGCATAGCTTCATAATCTAAATTCTTTGGAACCCACCATGCCCGACCTTTTTCAAGACATAGAGGAGAACGACGTATAATAATACGATAAAGATAATGACGACGTAATGCTGAAAATCGTGCATCAAAATTTCTATTTACAGATTTAACATCAATAATAGAAACTGCTGCATTCATAAATCTTAAATGAGCATTCATAGCACTACACAGTCGCTCTGAACACCATTCTCGAATCAAATCAACATGAGCGACTTGTCCTAGAGCATGTACTCCAGAATCTGTACGACCTGCTCCATATACCGTCACAGTTTCTTTTGTTAATGCAAAAAGTGCATCTTCAATAACACCTTGAACTGATATACCGTTTTTCTGCCTTTGCCAGCCGACATAATAACTACCATCATATTCAATTGTAAAACAATAACGAAACATCAACCAATTATTGTACCAATATCAACAGATATCCCTCGAAGAAAATCATTAACTTCAAGAGGAGTGCCTCCTGCTCTCTGCAAACGAATTAAGGATAATGAACCTTGCCCACATGCTACTTCAAGAGGATAATTAATAACTTGACCAGGGCTACCTTTACCTTTCCCCAATCTAGAAGCAAGAACTTTAATACGACACATTTTATTTCCTATCAACATTTCCAACCATGCACCAGGGGAAGGAGAAAGACCTCTAATATGATTATGAACATCATAAGCAGATTTTGAAAAATCTACACGCGTTTCATCTTTAGAAATTTTAGGAGCATAAATAACGCCTTCATTTTTTTGAGAAACAAAATCCAATTTATTCTCTTCAAGCATCGTCATTACTTCTAACATAGCCTCAGCACAAAGAAGACCCAATGAATCTTTTAACATACCAGAAGTCGTATCAATGCCTATAGGAATCTTTTTTACTAATACTACTGGACCAGTATCCAATTTCTTATCCATCTTCATAATCGCTATTCCGGTTTCTTTATCGCCAGCCATAATAGCACGTTGTATAGGTGCAGCACCACGCCAACGCGGTAATATTGAAGCATGTCCATTATAACAACCAAACTTAGTTCCTGTTAAAACAATTTCAGGTAGTATCAATCCATATGACACGACAATAGCAACATCAGCGTTAAAAGACAAGAAACGTTGACACTCTAACTGATCAAAACGAGCAGGTGTCAATGTTTTAAAGCCAATCCCATCCGCAAAAAGATTTACCGCAGATGCAGCCAAATTAAGACCACGCCGACCACCTGGACGCGGTGGTTGACTATATATAGCCACAACTTCGTGACGAGAAGATAGAAAGGCCTTTAATGTAGCAATAGAAAAGCCTGACGTTCCCATAAAAATAACCCGTAAAGACATGATAGCCACTTGCCCTTAAATTTAAAAATTCAAGTTTTATGTTTAGCCAATTTAGCAAACCTTCGCATCACCATTTCTCGTTTTAAGCGAGATATATGATCTATAAACAATACACCATTTAAATGATCCATTTCGTGTTGTATGCAAGTCGCCATCAATCCATCAGCATATATTATCTGCTGCTGAGCAGCATAATTAAAATATTTAATAGTTAAATATGCAGGACGTTCTACATTAGCAGAATACTCAGGAATTGAAAGGCATCCTTCCTCATAAACAGAACGTTTATCTGACAAAGAGATTATCTCTGGATTTATAAACACCATCGGATTTTTTAATTTATTTCCTTTTTCTATATCCATAACAAAAAACCTATATAGAACTCCTACTTGAACAGCCGCCAATCCAATACCAGGAGCGGCATACATGGTTTCCAACATATCATCAACTAGTTTCCTAAATTCAGCATCAATTTTTTCTACTGGCTTAGAAACCTGACGCAAAAGGGAATCCGGAAAAATCACAAGTGGTTTAATTGTCATGGTTTCCTATTTACTGTACACTCGAAGTTAAAAAATATAATTTACTCTCTATTAATAACAACTCTTATTAAGAGCATATATCAATTTACAAAATCAATGTCTTAAATAACCCAAACTCTCCAAAACTTCTATAAATTTTAAAAATCTAGGAATTAAATTTGTGACAGTATCCTTTGAAATATTTATACTTATTGGAATATTTTTATTAATTTTATCTCTATCTTTTATTAAAGTAATGCATTTCGTTCGGAAGGAACAGAACAAAGAAAGCATACAAGAAAAAGACTCTGAAACTAGAATATTAGAACTCATCGCTCAATTCCAAGCCGAAATGCAAGGACGTCTTTCCACAATAATAGAAGTATTTGGAAAAAGAGATTCAGAGTTTACACAAACTTTCAGCCAACACCTCGAAGGACTTTCACAACGAGTGGGAAGTACTTTGGTAGAACAAACAAAAACAACAAATGAAAACCTTCGTAGACTTCAAGAGCGTTTAGCAATCATTGATGTAGCACAAAATAATATTCAAAATTTAGCAAAAGACATTGTCAGCTTACAAACAATTCTCTCAAACAAACAAACAAGAGGTGCATTTGGACAATCCCGCATGGAAAACATCATCATTGATGCTTTACCTATAGGAACTTACACATTTCAGCCTACTCTTTCTAACGGATCACGCCCAGATTGTACAGTAAAAATGCCAAATAATGCACCAACTTTGGTAATTGATGCAAAATTCCCATTAGAGGCATGGAATGCCATGCGTGAAACAGGTGAAAATATATCAAAAACAAAATTTCGTCGAGATATTGAAACCCATATCCGGGATATTTCTAAAAAATATTTAATACCAGGAGAAACCCAAGACATAGCATTTATGTTCGTACCGTCAGAATCAATATTTGCTGAAATCCATGAAAATTTTGAAAAACTAATTCAAACAGCCTATCGCGCAAGAGTTATTATCGTATCACCCTCGATATTGATGCTATCAATTCAAGTGATCCAAATTCTTCTACGTGACTATCGAATGCGTGAACAGGCAAGTCTTATTCAAATCGAAGTGACCAACCTTATTGAAGATATCTTGCTTATGGATAAGCAAACACATAAACTACAAGAACATTTTGTGCATCTTCAAAAAGATATCAGCCTGATATTAACTTCTTCAGAAAAATTAATAAAACGTGCTTCAAAAATTGAATCAATAGAATTGTCTACAGATAACCAACCTCATAAAGATACTAACCCTTAAGTTAATAAAAATTCTTTAAAGGCTCTATACTCACTTAGAGAAGATAATTTCTCTACGATACAAAGTCACAAATGCCTTATTTTTTACATAGACATCACATGTTTATCTTATAAGTTATCGTAAAATGGTGGGCCCGGAGGGACTCGAACCCCCAACCAAGCGGTTATGAGCCGCCGGCTCTAACCTTTGAGCTACAGGCCCACTAAAAGCTCTAAAATAAATACATCTAGATCTAACATTATCATTAATTAATAACTTAATTCCTGTTTGAGAGCAAGTCACTTGTTTCAAGATTTTTAATGCTTATATTTTAATTTATGAAGTTAATACTACTTACTTTTTGATAAGGACAAGTTTATATGCGATTAAATAATAAATTATCACTTATCACAGCTCTTTTAATATTTCTTGTTATTGTAAAAATAGAACCTGCTTTCTCAAAAAATACTTCCGATAATATTCGAACAATTACTGTTATAGGAACAGGAGAAAGCTCCGTGAGCCCTGATATTGCCATTTTACATTTAACAGTAATCCGTCAAGAAAAATCTGTCATAAAAGCAAGTAATCATGTTACAAAAACCACAAATTCATTTTTGGAAATGTTAAAAAATAAAGGTATTGATAAAAAAGAAATTACAAGCACGGATTTTTCTATTGATCCCCTTTATAATGACAAGGGGATAATAACGGGGTATAATGTAAAGCATAGTCTAAAAGTTAATGTGTATGATATGAATGCTATTGGCGAAATACTTGACCTTGGCATATCTCTTGGATTTAATTCTTCCTATGACATAGAATTTACCAATAAAAATATGTCAGATATTTTAAATGAAACCTACAAAAAAGCAGTAACTGCTGCCGTTAACAAGGCAAAACTTCTTACAGAAGCAGCAGGAGCTCATCTTATCAAGGTACGAGAAATACATGAGGTCAATGAATCTATTCCCCCTATTTATAACTTGAGAACTCTCAGTGCCTCTCAGGACAGAGAACCTATGAAAATTAGCTCTGGACAATCTACTTATAGTAAAACAATACAAATCACTTTTGATATTGACTAGAAGTCTTATTATTAGCCAAGCTCAAGTTATTCTTTTTAAAAGAGATTTTCTATAAAAAACCTTGAGCTATTAAGACTTAATATTTATTATATTAACTATCTAAAAAGCTCCTCAACTTCTTTGAACGACTAGGATGCTTAAGCTTACGAAGTGCTTTTGCTTCAATTTGACGAATCCGTTCACGCGTAACAGAAAACTGCTGTCCAACCTCTTCAAGAGTATGATCAGTATTCATTCCAATACCAAAACGCATACGCAACACCCTCTCTTCTCTTGGTGTCAAAGAAGCAAGAACTAAAGTAGTGGTTTCTCGTAAATTAGATTGAATAGCTGCATCTATTGGAGAAATGGCATTTTTATCTTCTATAAAATCACCAAGATGCGAATCCTCTTCATCACCTACAGGTGTTTCTAAAGAAATTGGCTCCTTGGCAATTTTAAGAACCTTACGAACTTTTTCCAATGGCATTATAAGCTTTTCTGCCAATTCATCAGGTGTTGGTTCACGACCAATTTCATTTAACATTTGACGAGAAGTTCGAACAATTTTATTTATGGTTTCAATCATATGCACAGGAATTCTGATTGTACGAGAATGATCTGCTATAGCACGGGTAACAGCTTGCCTGATCCACCACATTGCATAAGTTGAAAATTTATATCCACGCTTATATTCAAACTTATCAACAGCCTTCATGAGACCAATATTACCTTCTTGAATGAGGTCAAGAAATTGCAATCCTCGATTTGAATATTTTTTAGCAACACATATAACAAGACGTAAATTGGCCTCAACCATTTCTTTTTTGGCAATATTTGCCTCACGTTCACCCTTCTTAACCATAGAAACGATACAACGAAACTCAGATATTGATATACCCGTCTCAGAGGCCAATCCTTGAATTTCATTTCTTATTCTCTTTATAGATTCTCTTTCACTATTAACAAAATATTTCCATTTATTATCAGAAAATTTTTCTATGTAATCTATCCAGTCTTTATCGAGTTCAAAACCTTGATAATTTTTTAAAAAAACTTCCCGGACAATACCATAAGACTCAGCTAATCTTAAGAGATT
This sequence comes from Liberibacter crescens BT-1, assembly GCF_000325745.1. NCBI lineage: Bacteria > Pseudomonadati > Pseudomonadota > Alphaproteobacteria > Hyphomicrobiales > Rhizobiaceae > Liberibacter > Liberibacter crescens. Next base: position 1,448,990 of record NC_019907.1, read on the forward strand.
ACCTTCATTATACATAAGCCTTTTTGAGATATCGTAAAGTTGTTCAACTAATATATCAATACGATTTTGATGAAGAGAAAGTGATTTGACTGCTCTTATTAATTCATTTTTCAATTCTTTATGTTTTTGTAAAAATGAAACTTCACTATTTTTATCCTTAGATTGCTCGTCTTGAAGTTCACATAAATACCTATAAGTATCAGCAATTTGATCAAGAGTAATCATAATCTGTGGACGCAATTCAGCTTCTATAGCAGAAAGAGAAAGATTGGTATCTTCCTCCTCCTCCTCATCATCATCCAAGATTATTCCCTCACCACCGACATTGGTTATATCGTCATCATCATTTGCACGATTTTTAAGAATATTTTCTTTCTCTCCAACAACACGGCGATCATTTTCAATATCATCTATGTTTTGAAATTGTGGAGCCACTTTGGCTTCCGGGCCAGCATAAGTTGCCTCAAGATCTATAACTTCTCTTAATAAAGTAGAACCTTCGTTTAATTCATCTCTCCAGATAATGAGTGCCTGAAATGTAAGAGGACTTTCACATAAACCAGCGATCATTGTTTCACGACCTGCTTCAATACGCTTAGCTATTGCAATTTCGCCTTCACGTGATAATAGCTCTACAGCTCCCATCTCTCGCAAATACATCCGAACAGGATCATCAATACGATCAGAAGAATCCTTTCGCTTCTGAATTGCTAAAACAGAACCATTACCACTTACTTCTAATGCATCTTCCCCTGACGTTTCTTCTGCATCTTCATCCTCAATAACACTGATACCCATCTCAGATAATATCACCATTGTATCTTCAATTTGCTCAGAGTTTACTTCATCAGAAGGAAGAACGGCATTTAACTCATCTATTGTTACATAACCACGCTGTTTTGCGAGTTTAATCATTTTTTTTACGGCATCATCAGAAAAATCAAGAATCGGATTCTCTGTATCGACTTCGTTGTCAATTTCAGTTGCTTCATTACCTTTTATATTTGTTGCCATTGATTTTTCTATTTCCCTTGGTACTTTTTCAAGATCTAAGTTGGTTCAGGCTATTAAAAACTCAATCTCAATCAATATTCATGTAAACCTTACACAACTATCATGATACAATCACTAAAATAAACCCTGAATAAAATATTTCAAACAAAACAAGCTCAAACAATAAATCTTTAAAAGTTTTACTTTCAAAAACATACTCACGGTCTAAAAGTATATCTAAGAATTCCTATTAATATAACAAGAGTTATTCTCTAAAAGAGAAGATGCTTTTTTATCAAAAAATTCAGCTATATAGCTCCTTTTCTTACGTTAATTATAATAGAGTAAATACTCTCACAAAAAACTCTATACTGATTGCTATCATGTTATTTAATATTAACCTTAATCTATCATCTCTGAGGAGATTCAAACATGCATCTTCCTAAAAAAATGCGTTACGTTAACCTTTCAGAATCTGGACCACCAGAAGTCATGTTTATTACCACCGGTCCTTTACCTCAACCAAATCAAGAAGAAGTCCTTATCAAAGTTCATGCTGCAGGAATTAATAGACCAGATATTTTCCAGCGAAAAGGAGAATATCCTGCTCCTAAAAACTCTAGTCCTATATTAGGACTTGAAGTGGCTGGTGAAATTGTAAGTATAGGAAGTGACGTCTATGACTATAAAATCGGAGATAAAGTATGTGCTCTCACCAATGGTGGTGGTTACGCTGAATATTGTGCGGTTCCAGAAAGCCAAATTCTACGTTTCCCGATTGGACATGATTCAGTTAAAGCAGCAAGTTTACCTGAAACTTTTTTTACTGTGTGGGCAAATCTTTTCCAAATTGCAAAATTGAAACCAGGACAAAATATTCTCATTCATGGAGGAACAAGTGGAATAGGAGTATCTGCAATTCAATTAGCCTCAGCTTTTGGAGCTGAAATCTATGCTACCGCAGGATCAGAAGAGAAATGTTCTGCATGTATAGAACTTGGTGCAAAACGTGCTATTAACTATCGTATCGAAGATTTCTATGATGTTGTATCCAAAGAAACTAATCAGCGAGGTGTCAATATTATTCTTGATATGATAGGCGCTGAATATTTAAGCAGACATGTAAGTTTGCTTTCTAAGAATGGATATCTTATATTTATCTCTTTTTTAGGGGGTAGAATGATCAATAATTTAGATTTAATGCCTATTATGCTTAAACAACTTACCATAACAGGTTCTACTATGCGTCGTCGATCTGCTCTTGAGAAAAAAAATATCCGTGATGAATTGTTAAAAAATGTTTGGCCTCTTTTAGATTATGAATACATTAAACCCATCATATCTACTGTTCTGCCTATAGAGCAAGTTGTTGATGCACACAGAATTCTTGAGACTTCTAACCATATCGGTAAAATTATTCTTACTCTTTAATAAAGATAGACACAAAGATCATTCTAAACCTTATCCATTAAGCTCCTTCGAATGAGGATATAATAATATTAAAGATATTTATTTTGTTAATTCATCATTCTGATCAAACGGTTTAATACGAAACAACACCACATACAAAGCAGGGAAAAATGTTAATGTTAACAATGTTCCTGATATTATTCCACCTATCATAGCGTAAGCCATAGGCATCCAAAAAATATCACGCGTAATAGGTAGCAAACCTAAACTAGCAGCAGCAGCAGTTAGAAAAATTGGCCTCACACGGTGTTCTACAGCTTCACGTACAGCTACCCAGGGATTTACTCCCTGAGAACGAAGTTTTTCAATCTGAACTACAAGAATGACTGAATTACGAATTAAAATACCTATAAGTGCCAAAATTCCTAAAATAGCTACAAAACCGAGAGGCTTTCCAAAAAGCAACAATGCAATAACAACACCTATAATAGCTAAAGGAGCTACCGAAAAAACTAAAAATAACTGTGAGAAGCTCTCTAATTGAATCATCAGAATCGTTACCATAATAATTAACATCCATGGAACAACTCTTATTATAGGTTCTTGGCTTTCTTTACTAGATTCACCTACTCCACCAACCTCTAAGGTAAAGCCTGAAGGTAATTTGTTCTGAAAAGTTTTTACTTCTTCTCCTATCTGCTTTAAGATAGTATCTGGCAATGTTGAATCTATAACTCCGGCTGAAATGGATATAGTGGGAATACGGTTACGACGCCATATAGATATTGGCTCAACTCCATATTTAATATTAGCAATAGATCCTAATGCCACAGGCTCACCTGTTGGAGTAGATAATTGAAGGTCTTTTAAAGTATCAAGGGTAATACGTTCACTTTTTACAGAACGCACATTGACATCAATTAAATAAATATCATCACTAACTTTTGTAATGATTTTACCAGTTGTAATATTATTTATAGCATCAGAGACATCCGAAGAAGTAATATTTAACAATCGTGCCTTATCCTGTAAGATATCTACTTCGACAACACGCTCAGGCTCCATCCAATCATAAACCACTTTACCAATATGAGGATTCCTTGATATTATATTTGATAAGTTTCTCGCTAATTTACGCAATAAATCAACATTTTCTCCAGAAATTCTATACACTATAGGCCGGCCAGAAGGAGGCCCTACATCTAATAATTTCACAAATACATCACTAGAAAAAAAATCTTTCTTCAAGTAATTATCTAATTCTCGTTTTAAACGATCACGCGCTTCTAAGGTTTTAGGAATTATAATTGTTTGTCCAACATAAGAACTGTTAAATTTTGTATCGAAAGACAATACAAACCGTACTCCACCACGACCAATATAACTATAATAGATCTCTATGTCTGGATTTCCTTCAAGCTTTTCATGCTCTAGACGAGAAATTTGTTTTTCTGTCTCAGATATTGAAGAATTTTGTGGCAAAGTCCAGTCAATAATTAATTCCTTTCTTTCTGTAGCAGGAAAAAACTGATTCTGGACAAACTGAAAACAAAACAATGACCCTAAAAAAATAACTATCGTAACACCTATAGTCAGGTAACAATGACGAATGGATAATTCAACAATACGGGAAAAAATTATATGAAAAAATGTTTTATTGCGATGGTGATTTTTTATGGTTTCAGGAAGGAATATCACTCCTAATAATGGAGTAAATACCACCGCAACCGCCCATGACAACAATAATGACACCGCTAAAACAAAAAAGAGACTAAACGTAAATTCTCCAGCCGCAGAGTCATTAAAACTGATAGGGATAAAACCTGCTACAGTCACCAACGTACCAGTTAACATAGAAAAAGCTGTAGAATTATACATATGCGCAACTGCTTTATGTAATTTATCACCTGCTTCCATTCGAGCTATCATCATTTCAACTGCAATCATGGCATCATCTACAAGTAAACCCAATGCAATAATTAATGCCCCTAATGAGATGCGTTGTAGTGTAATGCCAAAATAATCCATTATTACAAATGTAATAGAAAGTGTTAAGGGTATAGAAAATGCTACAACCAAACCGGCTCTTAAACCAAGACTAAAAAAAGAAATTATGAGCACAATTATTACCGCTTCAAATAATGATCTGGTAAATTTAGCATCTGCATCTTCTATAACTTGAGATTGATTAGCAATAAGATGGAAGTTAACCCCAATGGGTAGCTTTGATTCTTCAATTTTTCTCATAGAGTCTTTAATAATTTTACCTAAAACAATCTGGTTAGCTCCTGCCTTTGCACTAATAGCCAATGCAATAGCTGGACGGCCACCAAATCGAAAAAGAGAAGAAGGAGGATCCGTATATCCACGAGAAATTTGAGCAATATCCGTTAATCGGAAAAATTGATTATTAATATTTAAATTAATATTACGTAAGCTTTCTTCAGAAGAAAACTTCCCAGATACACGTATTGCAATACGTTCTGGGCCTATTTCCATGAAAGATAACGGAGTTACAGCATTCTGTTTTTGAATCGTTGATATCAATATTTGCTTATCAAGCCCAAGTAAAGCAAGCTTACGAGAAGAAAATTCTAGAAAGATTACCTCGTCACGTGCACCTATTATTTCTACCTTACCAATATCTTTTATACGCAAAATATCATTACGTACAACCTCAACGTAATCACGCAACTGCCTTTCACTTAACCCATCTCCTGTAAAAGCATAAATATTGCCAAAAACATCACCATATTGATCATTAAAAACAGGATCAAGAACCCCTGGAGGAAATTCATGTCGAATATCCCCTATCATATTACGTATTTTAAACCAATAATTTTGTACATTAGATGGTTTTACATTAGGCTTAAGTTCTACAAAAACAACAGTTCCTCCTGCTTTTGTCAAAGAACGGGTATTTTTTAAAACATCTAATTCTTCTAATTTACGCTCAATCCTTTCTGTAACCTGTTTCAAGGTATCTTCAATAGATGCACCTGGCCATTGTGCAGAAATTGCCATTATTTTTATAGTAAATGATGGATCTTCCTCACGTCCGAGATTATTATAAGACTTAGCTCCTGTAATAAAAAAAATAATCATAAAGTAGATAAAGAGAGAACGATGTTCGAGCACCCAAGAAGAAATATTAAATTTTTTCATTCTCGTATCTCCTGATCTACATTAACTTTCTGTCCTTCAATCAAGGAATTAACACCAGCAACTACCACCTTAGTTCCGTATGAAATTCCAGAATTAACAATAAAACTGCTGCCTTGATATGAACTGATTTCCACAGGAAGTGCTTTGACAATCGAGTCTTTAATAATCCAAACAAAATTTTTATCATCCTTCTTTAAAAGTGCAGAAATTGGAAGCTGAATGCCCTGCAAAGAAGAATCAGAAAAAACCTTAGCTATAATTAAAGTTCCAATCTTAAAATCCAAAGGTGCGTTATCAATTGCAATATAGAAACGAATATTCCTTGTAAGGGAATCAACTTCTGGTGCAATTTTTCTTAATTGACCTTTAATGGAAAAAGAAGGATTGGTTTGCAAACTAACACTGAATTCGGTACCAATGGCTATATCACTTAACGTTATGGGAACATCAACAACAGCATCCCGAAATTGCTGTTTTGCAACAGTTACAATTTCTTGCCCAGGCATAACATTTTGATCAACTTCAGCAGAAACATTAATAACAACTCCATCAAAAGGAGAAAAAAGTTTAGTAAACGAAAGTTGTTCTCTGATGTTAGTTAAAGCTGCTTCAGCTTTCATAACTTCAGATTGCATAGTCACTTTATCTTGTTGAGATTTATCAAAAACTGATTGGGATACAACTCCTATTTTGAATAACTTCTCTATTCTAAGAGCCATATTAAAAGCATTATTAGCGTTTGCTTTAGCTTTGATAAGACTTTCTTTTGCTGATCTCAGCTTTAATTCCATCTCTAAGGCTTCAATAGAAGCTAACTCTTCCCCTAATGTTACTCTGTCTCCTACATCAACTTTACGACTAATCAATCGCCCTTCCAAAGGAAAACTGAGACGTGACTTTATATTAGGTTCAACAATACCTGAAAAATCAATACTTCTCTCAGAATAAGCTCCTGCAACAACAGTCATAACCTTTCTAGGTTTAGGCTTTTCATTACCTTCTTCATTAGAACACGAAGATATAAAAGCAATTAAAAAATAAATCATAAGAAAGGTGTAACGAGTCACGATTTCTTCTCCGTAAAAGATACAACCTGTCCTGATTGCAGAAATTGCACTCCTTCAACAACAACGAGCTGTCCCTCTTTTAGATTACCTGAAACAAGAACATCATTATTATCATACGATGATACAACTATAGGCATTAAACTTATAGCTCTCGTTTTAGGATCAACAATCCATACTGCTGGTTTCTCATTAACATAATCTATTGCTTTCCAAGGTATCTTAATGACTTTTATCGGAGACAGATTTACAGTTACAATTACTGGATCACCAAGCTTTACATAAAAAGGAAACTTATCTATAGCTACTTTTATCCTGACTCCACCTGTTTTTATTTCTACTATTGGTGAAACTTCTCTGATATATCCATCTACTTTTAATTGAGGATTTTCTATTAAAGAAATTTGGACTTTTTCGTTTACTCTATATCTATAGGTGCCAATCAGTGATTCCTGCAATTGAAATACAACATCCCGAGGACCATCATGAGCTAATGTAAAAATTGATTGGGCAGGTTGAACGACTTCCCCTACTTCTGCATTTCGAGCAGTAATTAATCCATTATTTATAGCGCGCAATACAGTATCAGAAACATTTTTTCTTGCTTCCTCAAGGTTAGCAATAGCTATCTTGTTATTGCTTTTTGCACTTTCAAATTGAGCTTCCGATTGATCATATTCACTGCGCGTGATTGACCCATTAACTAATAATTGCTGTTGTCGTTTAAACAGCAAACTTTCTTTTAAAAGCTGAGCCTCAGAAGCTTTTACACCGGCTTCAGCAGAAGCTACCTCAGAAACCTGTTGCACAGAATTTAATCTTGCCAATACATCTCCAACGTTAACATGAGAACCTATATCAACTAACCGTTCAATAATCCTCCCAGTAACAGAAAAAGACAGTTGACTTTGAACGCGTGCACGAATTTCTCCGGTTAACGATATTTTCTGGCTATACGATTCACTTTTAACCTTTTGCACATAAACTAAATAATCATCCTTTTTTATATTCTGTTCTTTGTTGTCACAACCAAAAGAAGAAGCTATAAATATATAAACCAATAGCTTTATCAATATTTTTTTATGATCAATAAATTGCGAAAGATTTAACATGTTCTTCCTTCGTACGCACTTTATTAAAAAAATTGTTTCACTTTGATCAATCAAACATATAATAATAAATTATTGATATTTTTTATATAACTTAAATTAGAATTTTCTAAAAAGACAACAACATTAAAAAATGTTAATTACAAGAAAAAAGATATACCCCCCATTTAATAAGCTAGAAAAACAAACAATTGAAACACTTATAACGAAAAATACTGGGCTAAAAACAGCTTATTCAAGTACAACTTCTTTATTAAAATTGTTTCTAAGAAGATCAATTAGGAAGGATTTTGACGACATGAGGATTATAAAAAATCTAAGTTATGCGATAGTAACCCTTTATGATTCTTAGTTTAAGTTGTGTCTGATAGCGTGTAGAAATCGGTATTTTACCTGACCTTTGACTGTACGATCATAAGCCATATCAATACCTTTTATACCAATCTTTTCAATATCACAAGTGATATTATGCTTACCGCAGAAATCAAGCATTTATTGTGTTTCAGGAATACCTCCAATTAATAATCCTACAAGACTACGACGAAGCAAAATCATTGTCATACCATTAACAGCTTTCATTGCTTCAATAGCACCAAGAATCACCATTGTGCCATCACGCTTTAGCAACTTCATATAAGAATCGGCATCATGAGCAACTGGAATAGTGTTCAAGATGAAATCGAAGCTACCAGCATGCACAGCCATAAGTTACACATCATACGAAATAAGCGTCTCTTGTGCACTCTGTACTGCATATGCGAAAGATTTTATAGGCATTTTTCTTTCCTTTTATTCATGTTTTGTTCTCTTTCAAGTAATAATATTATAATAATTTATAGCCAGAAAATCTAGATATTCATCCAAGAGCTTAGATCAAATGATCTCCTAAGGAGAATTATTATCATTCAGAAGCCTTGCACAGTTATAGGCCACTTTATTTATAGACTTCCTTCGTGCGAAAATAAAAAGCACCCAATAAATAAATATCTATTAAATATAACTTGCTCAGATATCATGTATTACCTAAATTTTTATTATTATTTTCTATGTATTTTCAAATACATATTGATATATATTATACTTATAGTATATGTTTACCTTGTAAGTTAACTTTCATAAATTGTTTAATTGTTTCAAAAAGGACAGAACTATGAAAAAGAAGATTGCATCTCTAAAACACTCAATTCGCACCACAACACCTTACTGTGGTACTGTCTAAAAAATATAGGAGGGTTACATTATAACCCTCCTTAAATTTTATTCCATGCGAGGAGTTATCCATGGATATACAAGTTCAAAAAAAAAAATCATCCCCGAAATATATGAAGCTGTATTAAAAAATACAATCACCGTGATCTATGGAGAACGAGGGCTAGGTCAAAGACAAACGGCTGTTTCCGCTCTCTCAAACATTGGATGGCAAGTCGTTCAGTCAGATGGAGACTGGTTTTCTGGAGGATATCTGGGAGGATTTCAAGAGGTTATAGATCAAGCTATCGCTTGGTCAAGCGACAACTTACCTGCTCTTATCATAGAATACCAGCAAACACTGAAGCGCCTCTACCCTTTGATTGATCTTCCGCAATTCACTGTTCCGAAAGATCTGACCAACACATCAACCAAAGAAGAACGAACTCGTTTTTATCATCATGAATATCAAAACAAACTACTTGTTGGTTTGTCAGAATTTTTGATTAAGGTAAGCAAAGAACGGCATTTGCGTACGATTTTAATTATTGATCGTGCCGATGGTCTTTCCCCTACAGCACAAAATTTGATTAGAGTTCTAAACCGACTCTCCGGTGGATCAGAAACTTTTAAATTCCTGTTGTTGGACTATAGGCAATCATTATTTTTCAACGGTGCAAAGGAATTACACTTTGGGCGATATAGTGAGCAGGAGATTATCGCAGCGTTAACATTAGATACCACGTATCCTCCTGAAAAAAGGCATCGTATCTACATTGCCAGTCGAGGTAATCTTTTACGTGCGCAAGCTATTAGCGAATGCGATAAGGCTGGCATCCCGGTTGTCGGCTACTTTAATCCAACAGCGTTAATTGACCTCTATCTTTCAACAAAATCCGCAGATGAGCGTCGAACGCTGCTTCTCGATTTTATCGGCGGAAACTGTAAAAGCGAGAATTTAATTTCTATACGGAATTATCAGACGTATAACTCAGATGAAAAAGATAGAGAGCATCTGCGTCTCCATGCGATATGCCTAGCTAATTATTACTCTGGAACGGCGCCGCTTATAAGTCTCCACGGCCAATATATCTGCAACAAGCGCAAGCGTCTTGAGGCGTTGGCCGAACCGGGTGAAATTCTCAAAAACATCGGATTGTATGATACCTGGTTTAGCTATTTTTCTTCAATCTTTGCCGATCTCGATTTGCGGGAGCATGGTACAGGCAATGACCCTGAAAATACAGCTTTTATTAACGCTGCATTTGTACTTTATTCGCTCGGATGTGGAAAGGTGTCAGTGCCTTATCTTGACGAGTTCTATCAAAAATTCCCCAAGAGCCGGTACACACCCACTGTTCTCTACGCGCAGTCAATGACCTATGGCAGATATCAAATGCCAGTCAATCTGCCGCGGGCAGAACAATATGCGCTTAGAAATCTGAAAACTATAGAAACTGATTTTAAAGAATATGAAAAATACCATTACATCAAAGTTTTTGCTGAAAATGCTTATGCCTACATCAAGGCCAGACAAGGGGAATATACGCAAGCTCTAAATCTCTGCACAGAGGGTAACCAGAAAATGCTTGAGATCTATGGAGACAGCAGATTCAAATTACATCAGTCAATCTTAATCTATAACACCAGTCAAGTCTACGAAATTGTCAAAGATTATAATCTTGCAGAAAAGCAGCTTCGGCTAGCAATTTCATATGATCCTTATTACGGTGAGTATTACAACGATCTGGGAAACCTGCTTGCCAAAATAGAAGGCCGTGAAGCAGAAGCCCTGGAGGAGTATACTCGCGCCATTGATCTTTGCCCCCCTTACTATGAGGCTTACATTAATCGAGGTGTTCTCTTGGCACGCTTTGGTGAAAACGATAAGGCATTAGGAGATTTTACACGTGCATTGGAAATAAAACCACAGGAGTCGCGTGCACTTTTTGAAACAGGAAATGTTCTCATATCGCTAGGTGATTTTTCAGGCGCTCTTGATGTTTATCAAGAAGCAGCAGAGATCGAACCGAAAAACTCTGATCTACAAAACAATCTCGGGTTTGTGTATTCGGAATTAGGTTTGACCTCTAACAGTATCGCTCATTATCAGCAAGCTATTGCGCTTCAGCCTAAACATGCTCTTTCACATAACAATCTTGCTATTGAGCTCTTCAATACAGGCCAGATCACCGAGGCATTAAATCATGCAAACATCGCAGTGGAGATCGGTGAAGATCCCGACTACGAAACGACACGAAACTTCATTCAGAAAAAAAATGTCTCCTGAAATGAAAGAGTATCGTCTAGAAAAAAAACTCCTGTATACTGCCTACCTCATTAGCCAGCTCGGTAATTGGGCCTTTCGCATCGGCATTATCGTCAGTCTTTTGCAAAATAGCACCAGCGCCGTTGGTATTGGCGTTGCGGTAATCTTCGCACCGATTATCCTTGGAAGCCTATTCCTTTCACCTCTTGCTGATCGATCGGATCGCTTATTGTTGATGATCAGCATTGATTTGATACGGGCTATAGCTATGATGCCGCTACTCTTTGTAGGAGCGATCAATTCACTTCTTACCTATATAATTATTGCTATGCTGAGCCTGAGCCAACCTATTTTTATGTCAGCTCAAATTTCTTTTCTGAGAAGTGTCACTCAGCCAGAAAAACTGGTGACAGAGCTACGCAACATCAGTAATATAGATTGGACGACTTACATTATCGGTATGGCAACTGGATCTTTTCTGATGGCCAGTCTTAGTATCGCTAACGTTCTAGTTTTAAACTCGATTACCTTTATCGTTTCTGCTTCCGTATTGATATTCGTGCGAAACAGAATCTCTTTCAGAACTAAGCTTCCTAAAAAAGCCACAAAAGCCGGCGTAAATTTTTCTGATCTAAAACCTCTTTACAGAACCTTTATTGCTGTTTTTTTCTTGAATCTCGGTGCAGGTATTATTAATATTTATCCTGCTGTGCGGTCAACAACCGACCATGTTGTTAATCAATCAACTCTTTCAACCATGGTTATCATAAACGGCATTTTTGGCTTGATCGGAGCATTATGCGTAAAACCGGCCTATCAACGTATAGGTGCCTTGAAATTGATGACATTAACAGCTGGATTTATCACATTCTCATTATTCGCTATGTCCTTAGATTATGGGTTTATACTAGCGGTTGCGAGCAGCAGCCTCATGTTGGGAACAGGGCAAGTTTTTGCCGTTTCTGTGCAAGCATACATGACCTCATCTGTAAGAGAGAACCTGACTGGAAAATTCTCAGGGATTTTTCAATGCTGTACCTACGGCGGTATTGCGTTAAATGGAATTTTATTTTCATTATTTTCAAAATTTCTAGACTTTAATATGATTGTAAGTATTTGTTTATTTCCGTCTTTAATTGCATTTTTTATTGCCCTTAGCGAAACCGCTCACTCAGGTTTACTTGGTCCAAAGAAAACCAGAATACAATTTCACTTCAAACGGAGATAATATAATGAAGATGAAAAGAGATAAATTGTTTCTAATTCAGCCAGGTTTTGAAGACCCTAAATATCCAGGCCAAATCTTTTATTGCTGGCATTGCGCACTTCTAGAAGGAGTACTGGCTTCCTTTCCTGAAGCTGCATTAAAAATTGATGTCGAGCGAATACCATGGACATACCCACGGCTTTCAATTATTGAACTCGTTGGCGAAGAAAATCAATCTCTTCCTATCCTAGTGTTAGCAGATGGATCATCGTCGACTTGGACAACCAATGTTCACTTGGGACATTCTTTTATTGCAGATAAAGAAAAGATCCTTAATGCAATCTCAGAACGTCACGGATTTCCATCTGCACACCCGTAAGATTATTATATACTTTTGATTAAAGAAAATTAATAATCCCCTTTTTTAATTTTTCTAAATCTTTCATTTCACATGCTCATACAATCAAAAGCTGTTTCTAATATTTCTGGTTTTCCCTGAATATTGAGGAGTCTTGGTAAAGATGGTCCATAAATATCAGCATCAAGAATAGCAAGCTTTAAATCCAGGTTTTGTAATGCTAATGCCAAATTAGCTGCTGTAGTAGATTTTCCTACGCCGCCTTTCCCAGATGCTTCAGCGATAACTGAACAAACTCCTGGAAGAGGTTTTGGGTTATATACTGTTTTTTTATTTATTTTTTGGTCTGATGTATGAGTAACAATAGCATCTTTTATTTCTGGTAAAGCAATGACAAGTTCTTGAGCCTTTAAACGCAAAGGTTCAAGATTTTTAGCAGGATGCATCGGTACCGTTATTGAAAAATACACCTTTTTTTGACCGATAAAAATTTCAGATACGAGATTCATATCGACAATATTTTTTTGACTTTCGGGAATATAAAGAGTTTCGAGAACTTGGAGGATTTTTTCTTTTTTTATATCATTCATATCAATTCAATTGCTTTTAGTGATTTTATATATTTTGATATGTTGGGTGATTTTTGTTTTTTATACTTGGACCTTGGTTGCGGGGGCGGGATTTGAGCCCGCGACCTTCAGGTTATGAGCCTGACGAGCTACCGGGCTGCTCCACCCCGCGATATAGA
>NC_019907.1:1470000-1504659 GCF_000325745.1 Liberibacter crescens BT-1
TAAAATTATATATATGTAATGATACTTAATATATCACTGTTATACATGTATTCTTTTAAACGAGATTATTTATGGAAAAAAAAACAAGCTGCCGTATAGCAGAGATTGTCCGAAAAACGACTGAGAGCACAATCTCTGTTTACGTTAATCTAGATGGTAGAGGTATTTCTCAGATATCTACTAGCATAGCGTTTTTAGACCATATGTTAAGACAGCTATCTTTCCATTCCTTAATTGATATAACAATCGAAGCTAAAGGCGATACAGATGTTGATTATCATCATACGGTTGAAGATATAGGGATTGTACTAGGACAAGCAATTTCAAAAGCTTTAGGTAATAGAAAAGAAATAACTCGATTTGCATCTATTGATCTTGTCATGGATGAGACAATGATAACATCTGCATTAGACATATCAGGAAGGCCTTTTTTGATATGGGACGTTCCATTTTCATCTCCTAAAATTGGAACTTTTGATACGGAATTAGTACAGGAATTTTTTCAATCTTTTTCTCAAAATTGTCGAATTACACTCCATTTAATAAAAAAACATGGAGCAAACAATCACCACCTTGCTGAAACATGCTTTAAAGCAGTAGCACGCTGTCTTTATGAAGCTATAAAACTTGATCCCAATCAAGCAGAACGAATTCCATCTACAAAAGGAATATTATAAAAGATATCTTAGTTCTTTTTAAAAGCTTTTTCTATTTTTTGGATATCCAAAGGAAAATGATTTAATATTTGAACTGACTTTTAAAGTACTATATTAGGTTCAACATGATGTAAATCCAGTAAATTTAATGGAATAAATAATGCACGTCACAGTTATTGATTACGGCTCTGGAAACCTCCATTCTGTTATAAAAGCAATTGAACGAGCAGCCTTAGAAGCAAGTATAAATGTAAATGTTGAATTAACCAAGCGCGCTGATGTCGTTATAAAATCTGATCGAATTATCTTGCCAGGCGTTGGCTCATATTCTGATTGTCGTGCTGGTCTTGATGCAATTCCTGATATGGTTGACACTATCCGTGAAGTCGTTGAAGTAAAACAAAGGCCTTTTCTTGGAATTTGTGTTGGTATGCAACTTATGTCTTTTCAAGGAACGGAAAAAACAACAACATCAGGGTTAGGATGGATCAAAGGGAAGGTTGTAAAAATACAATCGGATAAATATAACCTTAAAATACCGCAAGTTGGCTGGAATACATTAGATCTCTTGCAACCACATCCCTTGTTCAAAGGGATCTCTACTGGTAACAATGGACTACATGCTTACTTTGTTCATTCTTATCATTTAGAAGCAGAAAATCCTGAGGACGTTATTGCAACAACTCTTTATGGAGAACCAGTGACAGCTTTTGTCTGCCACAATAATATGGCAGGTGCACAATTTCATCCCGAAAAGAGTCAAAGACTTGGTCTCACTATGATTGCTAACTTCCTTCTTTGGAAAATTTGATATTCTATTCTTAAAAAGAGATTATAAATAATGGTAGTCATATGATTTTATTCCCTGCTATTGATATAAAAGATGGTAAATGTGTCCGCTTAAAACTCGGTGATATGGAACAAGCTACCGAATATAACCCAGACCCAGTAATACAAGCAAAAATTTTTGAAACCTCAGGCTTTGAATGGCTCCATTTAATTGATTTAAATGGGGCATTCTGTGGGAAAAGTGTAAACTCCAATACCATAAAAAACATACTGGAATCCACACAAAATCCGGTACAACTTGGCGGAGGAATAAGAACAATCAGTCAAGTAGAGTACTGGCTAGATAAAGGCGTAGCACGTGTAATACTTGGCACAACTGCAGTAAATAACCCTGAGATGGTTTATTCTGCTTGTAAACTTTTTCCCGGAAGAGTTGTCATCAGCATCGATGCAAAAAATGGAAAAGTATCAACAGAAGGATGGCTAAAAAACTCAGAAATAGGAGTTCTTGAATTAGCAAGAAGATTTGAAGATAAAGGTGTCGCGGCGATCATATATACTGACATCAATCGTGATGGAATGTTAACCGGTATTAATTGGGATTCAACCTTTTCTTTAGCCCATTCTATTTCAATACCAGTAATTGCCTCTGGTGGACTTTCATCAATAGAAGATATACATCATATTTTGCAATATAAAGATGTATCCTTGGAAGGAGTTATATCAGGACGTGCTCTTTATGACGGCACTATTAATGCTCAAGAGGCTTTATATCTGATTAAGGAAGCAAAAAGGAAAAAACATGAGTCTTAAAGTGCGTATTATACCTTGTCTTGATGTCAAAGATGGATGTGTAGTTAAAGGCATTAATTTTACGAACTTAATTAATGCTGGCGATCCTGTAAAAGCTGCTATGTATTATGATAAATCCGGAGCTGATGAGCTTTGTTTTTTGGATATTACAGCTTCATCTGATCAGCGTGACAACACCTTCGAATTAGTAGCACGCACTGCAGATCATTGCTTTATCCCTTTAATAGTTGGAGGAGGAATACGTACCATTGCCGACATCCGAAAACTTTTACTTTGTGGAGCTGATAAGGTATCCATAAATTCAGCTGCAGTAAATAATCCAGATTTTATCTTAGAAGCTACAGAAAAATTTGGTAGTCAATGTATTATTGTTTCTATTGATGCTCGAAAAATTTCAAAAGAAGACCAATCTGATCGTTGGGAAATTTTCACACACGGAGGCTCTGTTTCTACTGGAATAGATGCTATAGAGTTTGCGATCAATATGGCTGAAAAAGGTGCAGGAGAATTACTTGTGACTTCCATGGATCGTGATGGTACAAAAAGCGGATATGATCTAAAATTAACACGCAGGATTGCTGATTCGGTAGAAGTTCCAGTAATAGCTTCTGGAGGAGTTGGCAGTTTAAATGATTTGGCAGATGGTGTATTAGAGGGACATGCAAACGCTATTTTAGCGGCCTCAATTTTTCACTTTAAAGAGCATTCTATTGCAGAAGCCAAAAAATATATGGCGTCTCTAGGGATTCCTATCCGCCTTCATTAACCAAGTATATGCTAAGGAAAATACTTATGGAACAATTCTCTCTTTATGACCTCGAGCGAATCGTAGAACAGAGTGCCAATAAGGACCCAGAAGAATCGTGGACAGCAAGCCTTATCAAAGGAGGAAAAAACAAAGCAGCTCAAAAACTTGGAGAAGAAGCATTAGAAACAGTGATAGCTTCCATAAATAGTGATAGAAATCATCTTATTCATGAAACAGCAGATCTTCTTTATCATTTACTTGTTGTCCTTAAAATTGCTCACGTTCCTATAAAATCAGTAATGGTTGAATTAGAAAAACGCACCGCTCAGTCTGGTATTTTTGAAAAATTAAACAGAAAAAAATCTAATAATGTTTTCTGAGAAATCCACATCAGAAACAAAAAACTATTCACCATATCATTTCTTTACCTCAGAAGAATGGGCTAGTTTCCGAGCTAATACTCCCTTGACTTTAACTGAGGAAGAAGTAACCCGACTTCGTTCTTTTGATGATCCAATTGACTTATATGAAGTGCGAAAAATATACCTATCCTTATCACGACTCTTATCAATACACGTAGAAGCATCTCAAACGCTTTTTCAGAAACGAAGGGTTTTCCTTAATCTTAAGAGCTGCAAAAAACCTTTTATAATTGGTATAGCTGGGCCAGTTGCAGTAGGTAAATCAACTACAGCTCGTATATTAAACGAACTCCTGGCTAGATGGCCTTCTAGTCCTAAAGTAAATCTTGTAACTACAGACAGTTTTTTATTTCCTAATTCCATTCTTGAACGCAAGGGTCTTATGGAACGTAAGGGCTTTCCAGAAAGCTATGATCTACCTAAACTTCTACAATTTCTGTCTGATATCAAAGCTGGACAAGAGAAAGTAATTGCACCATGTTATTCCCACCTAAAATATGATATCCTGAATGGAGAATTCTCTGAAATCAATCAACCAGATATATTAATTCTTGAAGGAATTAATGTATTACAGCCACAATATTTTCCAAAAAACGGGAAAATAATACCCATGGTTTCAGATTTTTTTGATTTTTCAGTCTATATAGATGCAGAAGAAAATTTAATTCATAAGTGGTATTTAGATCGTTTTATGAAATTCAGAAAAACTGCCTTTCTTGATCCAAATTCTTACTTTCATCGCTATGCTAAAATTGATAAAAAACAAGCTTGGGATATTGCAGAGAAAATCTGGAAAAATGTAAATTTAAAAAACTTACACAAAAATATTATGCAAACACGGAAAAGAGCTGATCTTATTTTACGCAAAGGAGAAAACCACTTGGTGCAAAGCGTACAATTAAGAAAAATTTAATTCAAAACCTAAGATTACAAAAATTAATCTTACCATATTTATTAAGATATCAATTCAATTTTCAACATGTTATCATCAAATCTCATCATAATTTTATGATTTTCTATATCAAATACTCCCATTAAAGTCTTTTCATCATCACAAAATAAAGCTCGCAGAGTATTCCTACAAAAAATCTTCAAATATTAAGTGTTTCAAGATTATAAAGTTTTCTTGCTTTTTTTCTTAACTGCGCTTGATAGAATAGAATTATCAACACTACTTTCAAATTTAACAAAATTATCAGAAAACATTGATATCAGTTTTTCTGATTGCACATCATAGTCATCGCTATTACTCCAAATTAATCGAGGATCTAAAATATTTTTATCAACCCCGATTATTTCTAAAGGAACAGAAAAACCAAAATTTTTATCTATACGATAACTAGATTCATGAATGCTTTCTTCAAAAATTGCTTTCAAGATCGCGCGGGTTACTACAATGGATATTCGCTTACCTATACCATAAGGACCACCAATCCAACCAGTATTTACAAGCCAACAACGAACATTATGCCTTATAATAAAATCTTTAAGTAAATTTCCATATTCAACAGGATGGCGTGGCATAAAAGGTGCACCAAAACAAGTTGAAAAAGTAGCTTCTGGCTCCAAGATACCTTTCTCTGTACCAGAAACTTTAGCAGTATACCCAGAAAGAAAATAGTACATAGCCTGCTCAGGCGTTAACCTGGAAACAGGGGGTAAAACTCCAAATGCATCCGCAGTTAACATTATGACATTTTTCGGATGCGCTGCCATGCCTACATCTGAAGAGTTTTTAATAAAACAAAGTGGATAGGCAGCACGGGTATTTTCTGTAAATGAACTATCCTTAAAATCTGGTACACCGTCATCATCAATAACAACATTTTCAAGAACTGTACCAAAACGTTGTGCAGCAGAAAAAATCTCTGGCTCTACCTTTTCAGAAAGATTGATTGTTTTAGCATAACAACCACCTTCAAAGTTAAAAATACCATTATCAGCCCATCCATGTTCATCATCTCCAATAAGAACACGTGATGAATCTGCTGAAAGAGTCGTTTTTCCTGTTCCAGATAAACCAAAAAACAAGGCAACATCACCCTCTTTACCAACATTTGCAGAACAATGCATCGGCATTATCCCTTTTTTTGGAAAAATATAATTAAGAAATGTAAATACAGATTTTTTTATTTCTCCAGCATATGAAGTACCACCAATTAAAACAATACCATTTTTAAGATCAACTGCTATCACAGTTTTTGATCGACATCCATGTCGATCAGGATTAGCATTAAAACTTGGAATATCAATAATTGTCAGCTGTGGAACAAAAGAAGATAGTTTTTTCCTATCAAGAGATATTAAAAGATTTCGAATAAACAAAGAATGCCAACAAAGCTCAGTTATAACCCGAACAGGTAATTCATGTTTTGGATTATTACAAGCTATTAAATCTTGTACAAATAATTCTTTACCTTTGATATATTCTAACATATCAGTTTTTAATAAAGAAAAATGTTCAATAGATATCGCGTTATTATTTTCCCAAAATACTGTACTACAAGTAATATCGTCTTTTAATATAAACTTATCTTTAGGAGAACGACCCGTGTGATGTCCTGTAATTACTCTCATTACTCCATTAGAAGTGAGATTACTTTCACACCGACGAATAGACTCTTCATACAACATATTTGTATTAAGATTATAATAAACACACGCTGCATCTTCTAATTCGAAAGTTTTTTTCTGAATATCGAGATTATGAAGACCTATTTCCTTCATAATTTTTCCCTTCTCTATTTACGACAAGCTAAAAATTATTTTAAAATCAATTTAATAAAAACAAAAACCTTAATATAAAAAATGAGTTATTAATGCAATTAAAATTAAATCCTTAATGACTTAGATAAGTGCTATTTTCAAGATAAATATATTATTTAATGCTTAAAATGCATCATTTATCTATATTTATTTAATGTTTTTTATAATTAGCACTTGTGCTTTTTTATATGATCCCGTAACTGCGCTTGAGAAAAGAGCAAATTTAATGGAGAATAGTAAAATGTATACAATAGCGCTCGTAGATGACGATCGCAATATCCTTACCTCAGTATCTATAGCATTAGAAACAGAAGGATATAAAGTAGAAACATATAC
Source organism: Liberibacter crescens BT-1 (assembly GCF_000325745.1). Lineage (NCBI taxonomy): Bacteria > Pseudomonadati > Pseudomonadota > Alphaproteobacteria > Hyphomicrobiales > Rhizobiaceae > Liberibacter > Liberibacter crescens. The sequence goes on from NC_019907.1 coordinate 1,476,531, forward strand.
AGATGGTGCGTCTGCTCTGGAAGGGCTTCTTGCACACCCACCTCATTTAGCTATTTTTGATATAAAAATGCCACGTATGGATGGTATGGAGCTCCTTCGTCGTTTACGACAAAAATCAGAATTGCCTGTAATCTTTTTAACATCCAAAGATGAAGAATTAGATGAACTCTTTGGATTAAAAATGGGCGCAGATGATTTTATAAAAAAACCTTTTTCACAACGTCTTTTAGTTGAGCATGTTAAAGCTGTTTTACGAAGAGTATCAAATCGTGAAACGCCTATTTCTGCGAACAAGAATGCTTCTTTACAACAAGCACGGTTTCTTGAGCGAGGGCATTTAATGATGGACCAGGAACGTCATGTTTGTACCTGGAAAGAAGAAAATGTAACTCTCACTGTAACTGAATTTCTCATTTTATACTCGTTAGCACAGCGCCCTGGTGTTGTAAAAAGCAGGGATGCTTTAATGGATGCTGCTTATGATGAACAAGTTTATGTTGATGATCGTACAATCGACAGTCATATTAAAAGGTTACGGAAAAAATTCAGGCTTATTGATAGCAACTTTGATATGATTGAAACTCTTTATGGAGTCGGATACCGTTTTCGTGAAATGACTTAAATTTAATACTCTACAAGGATAAGAGAATATTGCTACTATCTAAGATAGATAAAACTCTCGATGACAGTGAGGGAAAATTTTATGATACAAAGAGTTATATCTGGCTGCAACCTATAACTATAATTCATCAGTTTTTTCGTAATGCAGTATTTTCTAGTCTTACTCGCCGAATCCTGTTTTTCAATCTTACAGCTCTAGTATTTTTAGTCAGTGGTATTATGTACCTTAATCAATTCCGTAAAGGATTGATTGATACACGAGTAGACAGTCTTCTAATTCAAGGTGAAATTATTGCAGGAGCAATTTCTTCTTCTGCATCGGCAGATGCAAATTCTATTAATATAGATCCAGAAAAATTAATGGAACTCAAAGCGGGGCAAAGTTTAATTCCTTCTCATAACAAAGAAGAATTTGATTTTCCTATAAATCCAGAACGCGTTGCTCCTATTCTAAAGCAATTGATTTTACCTACACGAACTCGTGCACGTATTTTTGATGCAGATGCCAAACTTCTTCTTGATTCAAGTTATCTATTTTCATATTCACGTGAACAAATTATTCGTTCTGAACTTCCTTTAGTTGAATCAAAAAAATTTGAATGGAAACAGACCTGGTCTAACTGGTTCAACTCCCTTTTACAGCCTACTCATCTTCCTGTGTATAAAGAATTGTCCAATGGAGATGGATCTATTTACCCAGAAGTTACTAATTCTTTGGCAGGAGTTCGCGGAAAAACTGTAAGAATTACTGATCGAGGAGAATTAATGGTTTCAGTATCTGTTCCAATACAACATTTTCGTTCCATATTGGGTGTTCTCCTTCTTTCAACAAAACCAGGAGATATTGACAATATCGTATATTTAGAACGTCTTGCAATTCTTCGTATGGCAGGTGTAGCAACACTTGTGAATATCGCATTATCATTACTTCTTTCATCAACTATCGCTAATCCATTGCGTAGGCTATCTGCAGCAGCCATTCGTGTAAGTAGTAAAACAAGATTTCGTGGTGAAATTCCTGATTTTTCTTCTCGCCAAGACGAAATTGGAAATTTATCTATTGCTTTACGTGAAATGACTACAACCCTTTACAATCGCATTGATGCAATAGAAAATTTTGCAGCTGATGTTAGCCATGAATTAAAAAATCCTCTTACGTCTCTTAGAAGCGCAGTAGAGACATTACCTCTAGCTCCAACAGAAAATGCAAAAAAAAAGATTGCTTGATATTATACAACATGATGTAAATAGACTGGATCGATTAATTAGTGATATTTCAAATGCTTCACATCTTGATGCAGAACTAGCACGCACTGATGCAAAACCTGTCGATCTAGAAGCCTTAATAGGAAACCTTGTAGAAATATCACGTCAAATATCTTCTGGTTCCAAACAAGTAATCATAGACTACATTATTGAACGTCGTCCTGGAAAAAAAATAAATTTTATTGTTAATGGCTATGATCTAAGACTCGGGCAGGTTATTATTAATCTCATCGAAAATGCTCGTTCTTTTGTGCCAGAAGAATCTGGTCGAATAGTTGTACGTTTATGCCGACAACGAACACGTTGTATTGTCCATGTAGAAGATAATGGACCAGGAATACAGGCTGAAAATATAGATAGAATATTTGAAAGGTTCTATACTGACCGCCCCTCAAACGAAGCTTTTGGTCAAAACTCAGGCTTAGGCTTATCCATTAGCCGTCAAATTGCTCATGCTCATGGTGGTTCTCTTAAAGCAGAAAATATTATGAATAAAACAACAAATAAAATTATAGGTGCTCACTTCATTTTATCATTGCCTGCAGTGAGTTTAATGTCAAAAAATGAAAAAACTCTACTCTAAAAAATTTAATCTTCATGCTACAGTAATTGCTGTAGGAACATCAGGTATAGTTTTCATCGGTCCATCAGGATGCGGGAAATCGCATATGGCATTACAAATTCTATCTATAGTTAATCAAGCAGGACATTTCTCAGCTCTTGTAGCCGATGATCAAGTCTTCATCTATCAATATCAAGATATATTTATTGCAAAACGACCTGAATCAATATCTAATCTCATCGAAATACGAGGAACAGGTATATTCCAAGTCACAAGTATCCCTGCCGTTCGCCTTAATTTTGCTGTGACACCGTATGAATTTGATAAAGAATTACGCTTACCTCCTGAAAATGAAACTTTTTCGCTCACAGAGAGATGCAATATACCTCTTATCAGAATTCATCAGAATGCAACTAACCCAGCAGCAATTTTAGCAATATCTATTCCAGAGTTATCATTTTTAATCTAAAAAATATTTCTATAAAAAATCTCCACATTAATTGATACTTCTATTGCTCTCATCTATATAATAAAGACTTTTTTATTACAAAAAAACGAAAATACATTTTCGTAAAACTCTCCTATTGGGTATATTCTTAATGTTATTTAATGTTTATTTTAAAATAAAAAGTACTTTTATACAGCTATTATAAAAATTAAAAAAAAATATAAGCTTTTAACTACAAATATAAGTTATTCTATCAGTGTAATAAAATATATCGTTGGAGCTCTGTTAAATATGATTGGATTGGTTCTAGTAACTCATGGAAATATAGCTGAAGCTTTTAGTATTGCTGTAGAACATATAGTCGGACCTCAGAGACTTATCGAAACGATTTCAATAAACCCTGCGGATGATTTAGAACGTTGTCGTCAAGATATGATAAAATCCATAGAAAATGTAGATGAAGGAAAAGGTGTGATTATATTGACAGATATGTTTGGAGGTACTCCTTCTAATCTTTCTATTTCTGTTATGAAACCTGGTTATATTGAAGTAATCGCAGGCATAAATTTACCAATGCTTATAAAGCTTATTGGTGTCAGAGGTGATAATGATATACAGAAAGCTTTGAATGAAGCAGCAAATGCTGGACGAAAATATATAAATGTTGCAAGTCAACTTTTATTAAGCAAATGAAGTAATATTGATGCCTACAATCACAAAGGATTTAATTATTATTAACAAGCGTGGCTTACATGCCCGTGCATCTGCGAAATTTGTGCAAACAGTAGAAAAATTCCGAGCGACTGTAAGTGTTTCTCGAGAAGGAACAACTGTTGGCGGAAATTCTATCATAGGATTAATGATGCTTACTGCAAGTCTTGGATCAATTATTAGAATATCTGCAACGGGACCACAAGCAGTTGAAGCATTTAATGCAATTGAACAACTGATAATAAATCGATTTTATGAAGAAAGTTAGCACTTTAAAATATCCTTGTCTTTCTCAAAAATAGATCTTTTATGAATTTCTGTACAATAAATCTCATTCTTTAAGAAGAAAATACGGCTGAATTGAAAAAACAATGTTACCTTAGCTCGTTAAGCTAAGTATCGTATAAAATATCTCAAGCTATTTATTTTGAAAAAAGAAAGGAAAAAATTCTAAGAAAGTCTCTTTTGATTAAGATTTAACAATAAAGAAATATATAAAATTCAACTTTTTTCTAAAATTACTTTACTAAAAACTTGATTACATATTCAATAATTCAAAATTTATTAAAATAGAATATATAAATTATATAACCATCCAAACCCAAATAAAATAGGAAATAAAACATCTTACTTTATATAAAGCTTTAACAAACGACTGTTTTCAGGGTTCATATGAAAATGGTATTTTATACAATACTCAGAAAAGGGTATTTAAAGAATATTTGTCCCAATTCAGGTATTTATAATTTAAATACGTTTTAAAGGAATCAAAGATGTTAAAAAATATAAAATAATAAATGATACCAGCATTTTTATCTATTTTACTGATACATGCCACAATATGTTTTAAAAGTCGGCATCGTTCTAAAAAGGTTCTTGATAATAGGCACAACTAAAAGAATGATTACAAGTATAGCAAAAACAGAGATAGGTAATGGAGAACTACTTAATCCATGGATATTCTCTTACTCTAAAGTTATGATAATCTCAATGACAATTGGAATAATCTCTGCAACTGTTATTTTTATAATTTTCCTTATCCGACAAAAAAAATCTCTAGAAGGAAGAATAAATGAAATTTATTCTTCTCTTTCAGAAGCTTGCTCCCAATTATCAAAATATCAATCATTAATATATGGAAACAACTGCCGTATTGTTATATGGGATGGGCCTAATGGCCATCCTGAAGTCATAGGACAACTCACAACAGATACAGAAATACCTCAAGAGGATGCTCTATTTCTTTCTTTCGAAAATTGGTTAAAACCTGAATACAATAGTGAATTTGAAAAAGCTTTAGAAAAACTGAGAACAAAGGGTCAAAGTTTTGATCTTCTATTACAATCTAAACAAAATCATATTTTAAAAGTTGAAGGGAGGGTATCAGGAAGTTGTGCTTTTGCAAGATTTCTAACATTAAAAAATACTGATGAAGAACTCTCTGAGATAAAATTAAAATACAGTAAATTAAAAGATCATATTTCAATTTTTAAATCACTGTTCAATGTTCTTGATTTTCCAATATGGCAATACAATCAATACGGGCAACTTGTTTGGGTTAACAATAATTATACTAAATCTGTGAAAGCAGCAAATTTCAAACAAGTAATCACTGAAAATCGTTCTTTTCTTAATGAAGAAACTCTTAAACGTATACAAGAATCTTCTATATTGGGCTTGCCTTTCCATGATAAAATTTCGATTACAGATGACAAATCTCAAAAACTCTATCACATAATAAGCATTTTTGAACCTCAAGGATCATCTGGTATAGCGATAGATATATCAAAAACAGATGAATTATATCGTGAATTAAGTCGTAGCCATGAAAGTCACATTAAGACTCTAAACCACATTTCTATTCCAATTGCTATATTTGATAATGAGTACCATTTAAGATTTTATAATCAATCATTTGTAGATTTATGGCAAATAGATATTAAGCTTTTAGAAGCTAAACCAACTAACGATGAATTACTGGAACTTTTACGTTCGACAAATAAGTTGCCTGAACAACTTAATTGGAAACTATGGAAAGAAAAAGCTCTTTCTATTTACAAATCGCTTGAGATATTCAAAGATACTTGGCATTTACCTAATGGACAAACACTTTGTGTGACTTCTGCCCCTCATTTACAAGGAGGAGCAATCTTGATGTTTGAAAATCAAACGGCTCAAGTTGATCTTCAAACTAAATACAATACTCTTGTAAAAGTACAAGGAGAAACTATAGACCATTTATCAGAGGGCGTTGCTGTTTTCGGTCCAGATGGAAGAATCAAACTATCAAATCCTACATTTCGATTATTATGGGGGATTACAGAAGAACAAGTATGCTCTGGAACTCATATCAGCAGCATCGTTTTAACGTGCTCAAAATACTACAATAAACCAGATGGTTGGAAGCTTTTTGCTGCAATAATTACTAGTTTTGAAGACGAACGTAAAGCTTTAAAAGGAAAGCTCGAACTATTATCTGGTTTAGTTTTAGAGTATTCTGTTATTCCTTTACCTAATGCACAAACTATACTGACATTTGTTAATGTAACTGACTCTGTTCGAGCAGAACGAGCATTGACTGAAAAGAATGAAGCACTTCGTAAGGCGGATGAAATAAAAAATGATTTTGTTCAACATGTTTCTTATGAATTACGTTCTCCTCTCACTAATATCATAGGCTTTACAGACTTATTGAAAACTCCTGCTGTAGGAAATTTAAACTCTCGACAATCTGAATATATTGACTATATTTCTACTTCATCATCTCTTTTATTAACATTAGTAAACGATATTCTAGATCTTGCTACCGTTGATGCTGGAATCATGCAGTTGAATTACATTGAAATTGCTTTAGATGACCTTCTTGATGATATAGCAACACGTATTTCTGACAAGATCCATAAAAGTGATTTGACTTTAGAAATTATCGCACAAAATTCACTTGGTTCTATTATTGCTGATCAACAACGTTTAACACAAATTTTTATGAAACTCCTTGGAAATGCAGCAAATTTTGCTCCCAAAGGATCAATAATAACCTTAAAGGCTTCTCGTGATGGAAATAATTTTGTTTTCTCAATTACAGATACTGGCCCAGGAATATCTGAAGATATGCTTAAAACTGTATTTAATCGATTTGCTTCAGGTTCACATCATGGTAAACGTGGAGGCGCAGGTTTAGGACTGTCTATTGTTGAAAGTTTTGTAAATCTTCATAATGGAAAGGTTTTTATTGAAAGTTCCGCTAATAAAGGAACAACAGTTACTTGCTGCATTCCTTCAAAGGAAATTTTATAAAAATAAACTTCAAAGCTGCGCTCAACTTATTTTATGGATATTTTTTCTTTAAGCATTTTTTTACCCAACGAATACGAAACAATCCGTTTTGGAAAGTATCTCGCACATAGATTAAATCCTAGAGATTGTTTAACACTATCAGGAGATATCGGTGCAGGAAAATCTGTTCTAGCACGTGCTATAATACGTATTTTATCCGAAAACGATATACTAGAAGTCTTAAGTCCAACTTTTACACTAATACAAATTTATGACGCTAAAATCCCAATAGCTCACTGCGATTTTTATAGACTGTCGACTCAACAGGAGTATATCGAACTGGGATTGGATGAAATTTTAAATGAAGGAATATGCATCATCGAATGGCCTGAAATAATAAGGGACTTCCTCCCTTGTTTTAGTATAAGTATTCACATCAAAGAAGAAAATAATGGACGAAATCTAATCATTTCTTCAAAATATTTTATAATGAAACGTATTTTCCCATCATTGAATTATAGAATATCGAAATAAAGAATATTACTTTCTTTTAAGTTATGATATTTCAATCTAAAAGATTAGACTTAAACCATGAGAGATTGCAATCAACCCCGTATTTTTACTATCGCTCCGGGTATTCCCTTTATTAGGGAAATGATCCTTGCTCTTCTAGATGGTCGAATTATAGAAAGTTTCCAGTATAAACCATCCAATCCTTTATCTCTTGCTTCGGTTACAATTTATGTCCCAACAGAACAGGTAAAACAAGCTTTACGCTCAGAGTTTTTAGAAATTATAGGAACAACATCAACTATTCTTCCATTGATCAAATCTTTGGGGAACACCTTCGAAGAAGAAGACTTTACAAATCAAGAATTTAAATTAACACCTGATCTTAATTCACCTCTATCTGGCATAGCAAGACTATTAGAGCTGGCGCGTTTAATTATAGTGTGGCGCAATCGTTTACCTGATTCGATACGGGACATCCATTCTAATTCACCTATTATTGCACCAGCGAGTCCTGCAGATGCTATCTGGCTTGCTAAAAGTCTAGCAGAATTAATTGATACAATGGAAGCAGAAGAAAAGAATTTAGAAAATCTTCATTTTTTAAATCATGAAAAATATGGTGACTGGTGGATTCTTACATCAGAATTTTTGAAAATTGCCAGTCAATATTGGAGAGAGAGGCTCTCTGAACTTAATCTATCTTCGCCTGTTCTCCATCAAATAGCACTGATCAATATTGAAGCAGAACGACTCATAAAAGAAGGTACAAAAGGACCTGTAATAGTTGCAGGTTCTACTGGATCAGTATTAGCAACTTCAAAACTTATATCAGTAATAGCCAAAGACCCTAATGGTGCAATAATCCTTCCAGGACTTGATGTTTCTATGCCTGAAACATTATGGGATATAATAGCTAACGATTCTAATTCTCATGAAAAGAAAAATTTTACTTCTGCAACTCATCCACAATATACCTTGGCTAAACTTTTAAAATATTTAAAAATTGAACGGAAAAACGTAATAAGTTTAGGGAAACTTGATAAAAAACTTCAGCTACGTTCTTTTATCATCTCACAGGCGCTTGCCCCATTAACAGAAGACAATACCTGGCATGTTTCTCATTCAAAACAAGAAAATAAGGATTTTGATACTGCTTTTTTTGATGTAGCTCTTATTGAAGCAAAAAATGAACGAGAGGAGGCTACAGCTATAGCTGTAGCGCTTCGACTTGCACTGGAACGTCCTGGATTCAAAGGAAGAAAATCAAAAGCTGCATTAATAACTGCTGATCGCAATTTAGCGCGTCGCGTAAAAATAGAATTAATGCGTTTTAATATAGAGGTCGATGATTCAGCAGGTATGCCATTATCAATGACACTCAAAGGATCCCTACTCAAACTGTTACTAGAAGCAACTTTAAAACCCAGCAATCCAATTTCTATTTCTTCTTTTATCAAGCATCCTTTAGCTCGATTTGGATTTTTAGAAAAAAAATTATCTATTGCAAAAAATGCATTAGAGATTATTGCATTACATAGTAGAATGAATGGCTACGGAATTGCAGACCTAAAATCTTGGGTCCTGGAAAAACTTTCAGAGCAGAAAAAAGAAAAATATTCTCCTCGTTGGCGTTCTAGGTTACCTGAGGATTCTGCCGAGCTTGCTATAGAATTAGCGAGCGCTATTACTAATGCTGTTCAACCTCTTATTAGCTCTCTTTCTTCTCAATCTTTTAAAACAAGTGAGTGGGCATATCGTACTGCCTGTTCATTAGAATCAATTTGTACTGATGAAAATCATAACCTTTATAATTTATGGTCAGGAACAGAAGGAGAACTTCTTGCTTCTTTTTTTACAGATATTATAGAAACCGATGGACATATAGAAGCAAACGGTCCTGAATGGATAGAAATTGTCGCAGCGCTAATGGCTGGAAAAACAGTGAGGCCTAAACCTTTAAGATATCCACGTATCTTTTTGTTTGGGACAATAGAATCCAGGCTATTAGATGTAGATACATTAATCCTAGGTGGGCTTAATGAAGGGATTTGGCCAAGTCAACCTCCTAAAAATCCTTTTCTTTCCCGTATGATGAAAGCTGATATAGGCTTGGAACCTCCAGAAAAACGCATTGGTCAAGCAGCACATGATTTCGAAATGGCCAATGGAACGAATTATCTCATCTACACCCGTTCTTTGCAAAAAGAATCTGTCCCAACAATCGCTTCACGTTGGCTACAAAGACTTTTAGCATTAGGAGGCAAAAATTTTACTGCAAATTTAAAAGAAAGAGGAAACCGTTATTTAGAGTGGGCACATCTTTTAGATGTTACTGAAAAACAATTACCCGCTAAACGTCCGTCTCCTTATCCACTTTTACAAATACAACCTAAAATATACTCTTTTTCAGAAATTAAAAAACTCATACACGATCCATACTCTATTTATGCAAAAAAAATCCTGAAATTAGATCCGATGCCTCAACTTCAAGATGAACCTTCTTTAAAAGAACGTGGTTCTCTTTTCCACAAAATAATTTCGGAATTTATACAAGACAGATACAATAAAAACACTTTGGAATTCATCCAAGCTATGGATTACACGATAGAATCTTTTTTTGAAAAAGAAAAATTACCACCTCATATTGAATTGATTTGGAAGCATCATTTTCGTAAAATAGCATATTCTTTCCTTGTATATGAAGAAAATCAACAACCTTATATCAGCCAAGTTTTCTCTGAAATTCACGCCAGTATGGATATTCCTTCTATTGGAATTACATTAACTGGTTTTGCTGATCGTATAGATATCTTAAAATCAGGTTTTGCTCGTATCATAGATTATAAATCTGGCAATAATCCTAGTAAAAATGATGCAAAAAATCTTATAGATCCACAACTAGCATTAGAAGCTGCTGCTCTTCGGGAAGGAGCATTTAGTCTTGTTGGCTGTCAAACCCCTCAAGATCTCTTTTACATACGACTAAAACCAGACTTTCAACGTGATTCTATTGTTAACACCGATTCGAACAAGAATGATGCTACATTATTTATAGAAGAACTCTCTAAAAAAGCTCTGGAACAACTCATCCAATTTATCAAATTACTTCAAAATGGCGAAAAACCATTCATATCATGCCTTCGTCCTTCAAAGAAATATAATTTTATTGATGAATATCATCATCTTGCTCGCGTAGCAGAATGGGAAACAAATTATGAAGAATGATATTCTATCAAAAACAATCTCTAAAACAGAAGACTGGATCAATTGGACAGAAAAACAACAATCACTCGCTTCAGATCCTCGACGCTCTGTATGGGTTTCTGCTAATGCAGGTTCAGGAAAAACACACGTGTTAGCACAGCGGGTAATACGCCTATTACTTGCAAAATATAAGCCATCTTCTTTATTGTGCTTGACTTATACAAAAGAAGCAGCTTCAGAAATGTCAAATCGCGTCTTTGAAAAACTTGCTGAATGGACATGTTTATCAGATGATGAACTTTCAAAGCAAATTATAAAAATAGAAGGTAAAGAACCTGATAAAAAAAAACTCATCGAAGCCCGTAATCTATTCATCAAAGCACTAGAAACACCAGGAGGTTTAAAAGTACAGACGATACATGCATTTTGTGAAGCAATTTTACAGCAATTCCCATTAGAAGCAAACATTGCAGGACATTTTTCTGTTATTGATGACCTCTCCAAACAAAAAATTATACAAGAAGCACAACAATTAATGTTGTCTTCCATTGCAAAAGATACCAACAGCTTACTTAATAAGTCTTTTAAAAGAATAATTGATCTTGTTGATGAAAAAGAAATTACTGAATTAATTTCACAAATTGTGACTCATCGTCATGCTCTAAAAAGCTTTTTTTCTTTTGCTGCTGTAAATGGCGGAGAAGAAGCAGTTTTACGGGATCGTTTTGGTTTAGAAAAACAACAAGACTACACTAAACTACTGAGTAATCTTTGGCCATTACCAAATTTTGAATATAAAGAATTTGTAAAATTATTACGTGAAGATAATGGTATAAAAGCTCTAGAGAGAGCAGAAATTCTTGAAAAGAGTGCTCTCGAAATTGATCCCCTTCAACGCTTTGAGCTCATCAAAAGAATTTTTTTGACTCAAGAATTGCAGCCCCACAAAAGAATAATTACTAAATATATAAAGGAAAAAGCACCTCATCTAGAAAAAACGATTAAGAACCTGCAAGAATATATTTTTACATTTTGTAATCATTTTAACATCGCTAAAATGATGGAACATACTTTGTTGGTCTTAAATTTCGCCAACAATTTTATTGTAAAACATGAAGAATTGAAAGCAAAGTACAGTGTACTTGATTTTGAAGATTTAATTATTCGTACTGCTCATCTTCTTAAAAAAAGTGACGTTGGTGCATGGATACGCTATAAACTTGATCAAGCAATTGATCATATATTAATAGATGAAGTTCAAGATACTAGTCCAATTCAATGGGAAGTCATTCGTGCTTTAACAGAAGATTTTTTTTCTGGAGAAAATGCACATTTACGTACATTATTTGCAGTAGGCGATAGAAAACAATCCATTTATTCTTTTCAAGGTGCAAGGGCCGATCGTTTTTCTCTTGAAAGTCAAATAACACGCTCTCATGTCATAAATTCTGGTCAACTTTTCTCGACAGTACAGCTCCCATTATCTTTTCGATCAACTGCTGATATACTGAGTGCTGTTGATAAAGTCTTTTCTTTTAAAGAAAATGCGAAAGGTCTTGCCACAGAAAGCAAAGATATTATACATCACTCTAACCGTATTGGAGAACCTGGAACTGTTGATGTATGGGAAACAATCTTCTCAGAGAAAAATCCCAAACAAGAAGACGACTGGGTTAGTTACTTCAAACATATTCCCCAAAATGCTCCCTCTGTTATTCTGGCACAGCGTATTGCCGATACTATTTTAAATATGATAGAAAATGTAACTATCATTAATAATGGCAAAAAAAGACTTATCGTTCCAGGCGATATTTTAATACTGGTACGTAAACGTAATTCTTTTATAAATTGTTTAACTCGAATACTAAAAAACTCTAACAAGATCCCTGTTTCAGGGCCTGACAAATTAAATCTTACTGATCATATTGCCGTGCAAGACCTTATTGCTCTTGGTCGTGTTATCTTATCACAAGAAGACGATTTATCACTCGCTTCATTATTGAAAAGTCCCTTATTTTCTCTCTCTGAAGATGAAATCTTCGAACTTTCCGCAATGCGAAAGACATCAGAAAGCGTATTTAGTCATCTTAATCGACTTGCTACTGCTGGTCATCCAGTTTTTATTGGTGTATGGGATAAACTTAATAGCTTAATTATTCTATCACAATCCTGTTCAGCATATGATTTTTTTTCTCTAACTTTAGGTCAAAAAGGTGGTCGAAAGAATTTTCTTGCCCGTTTTGGTAACGAAATTAATGATATTCTTGATGAATTTATGAATTTTGCACTTAAAAAAGAACAAGATGGTTTTATTACTCTTCAAGAATTTATCTCAATAATAGAGAAGGAAGCCCCTATTATAAAAAGACAACACAATCAAAATTTCAACGAAGTAAGAATAATGACTGTCCATGCTTCTAAAGGTTTAGAAGCTCCTGTCGTTTTTCTTGTTGATGCCGGTACAAAAGCATTTTCTAAACAACATGTAAAAAAATTACGTTTATTAACCTCTGATAATAACCAGAATGAAACTTCTATCCCTGTCTGGATTCCAAGTTCTGATTTTGACAATACTGTTAACTCCGAAGATCTAAACTGTTTGAAAAACTTAGAACAAGAAGAATATCATCGTCTTCTTTATGTCGGCATGACTCGTGCTGCAGATAGATTGATCATTTGTGGTTACGGTAGCACAAAAAACAATGAAGGAACATGGAGTGATATTGTTACAAAAGCTTTTACTGGGGATGAAAGAGCTAAAGAAACTACTTTCTATGGTTTAAATGAAACATGGAAAGGCTTACAATGGCGTACATATTGTACTGAACAAGTCCCTTTTGAAGATGAAATATTTAAACCAAAATTTGAAGATACAAAAAAAATTCCAGAAGAACTTCTTATACCCCCAGAAAATCAATACATATTACCATACTTTATAAATCCATCAAATATTGAAAATATCGGTCCATCACCATTGATTCCAAGATTATTCAACGAAAAGCCTCTGAATAATTATTCTTTAAGACGTGGACGTATGATCCATAAATTACTTCAAATAATATTTGATATTCCAGAAGAAGACAGTAAAAAATATATACTTTCATATTGCAATTACAATACACGTCTCTGGCCTAAAAAAGAATCTGAAAAATTAATTTCATCTTTTATAGATATTATAAAATATCCAAGCATACCTTCTTCTATAGAATATACTTCATGTGCAGAAGTATCTATTGCAGGAAAAATTAGTTTCAAAAACAGAGACTTCTTTGTCGCTGGACGAGTAGATAGAATGTTTATCTCAGAAGAAAAAATTTTTCTTCTTGAATATAAAACGAATCATATTTTTCCAAAATTACAATCAGAAATTCCAATTTCACATATTTCCCAATTATCTATATATAGAGAGGTTTTAAAACCTCTCTATCCAAATAAACAATTTGAATGCCTTCTTATATACACACAGGAACCAAAAGTATTTACACTTAGCAATTCACAATTAGAAAATTCTCTTATACAAATAGAAAATAAGTTTTATTATTCTTCTTGAAATAACTTCCTGTAGTTATCAGATTAATGAATAAAGAAAAAAGTGTTAAGGAGCTTTAGTAATGAATATACTTTCAGTAGATTCTCAAGATTTTAATAGTCATGTTTTGGAATCTAAAAAACCAGTTGTTGTAGATTTTTGGGCAGATTGGTGTGGTCCTTGTAAAGCAATTGCCCCTATACTCCAAGAAATAGCTAAAGATTTAGCTGATAAAGTAACAGTTATAAAAATTAATATTGATAATAATAATAATTTAGCCACACAATACGGAATACGTTCAATTCCTACTCTTGCCTTTTTTAAAGAAGGAAATATCGTTGATGTTAAAGTTGGAAATGACACAAAAGATAATATCTCTAATTGGATTTTATCTTTAATATAAGTTATCTAATTTAAAATATTCATTTCTCATTACTTTGGAAGTATACCACTCTCAGAAAGAACATTTCCAACAAGATACAAAGAACCTCCAATTAAAATACGAGGAGCAATGCTACTTGAGTTCATTCTTTTTATATTGGAAAGTGCTTCATAAACAGAAGAAGCTGGAGAAGCTTCAAGTCCTGCTTCTCTAGCTTTTTGAGCTAGCATAACTGGATCAGCACTTTTTTGATTATTATCATAATTCACAAAAGAATCTTCTAAAGGAAGAGATATTGTAAAAACATGTAAAGGCAACTGAGAAAATTGTTTAAAATAATCTAAATGGTTTTTATCATTTTTCATACCAATTATAAGATACAATGGCCGATATTGAAGCCTAGAAAGTTGAGATATGAATTTAGAAATGACTACCCCTGCATCAGGGTTATGTCCACCATCAATCCAAATCTCACTGCCGTCTTGAACTTTTTGTAATAAAGAACCTTGTGAAACCTTTTGAAGCCGACCAAACCACTCAACAGATAGAAATGCTTTTTCTATATCATTATTTTTTAAGGTTAATCCGGCGATTTGGAGTGCACGTATAGCAGTAGAGGCATTAAAATATTGATGATATCCTAAAAGACTAGGAATTGGTAAATCTATCTTAGATACTTGATCCATATAAATTAAACGGCCATTTTTTTCAAAAACTGAAAAATCTTTTCCGTAAACAGAATAAGGAGATTTTTGTACCTCTGCAGCAGCAATCAATACTTCACGCGCTTCATCATACGGTTGATGGCCTATAACAACCGGAAAACCATTCTTTATAATACCAGCTTTCTCTTTAGCAATTAAAGAAACATTATTACCAAGATAAAATTCATGATCCAAAGAAATTGATGTAATGATAGAAACAGCAGGATTTTCAATGACATTTGTAGCATCAATTCTACCTCCTAACCCTACTTCAATGATGGATATATCTGCAGGATATTCTGAAAATAGAATAAATGCGATAGCAACTGAAATTTCAAAAAAAGTAATAGGATCTCCATTATTAACCCGTTCAACATGATGTAAAACATCTAGTAATACATCATCATCAACAAAACGTCCTGCTCCTCCTTTTACTCCTAGTCGAAAACGTTCATGCCATTCAATAAGATGCGGAGATGTATGAACATGAACAGATAGACCGATTGCCTCACATAATGATCTACAAAATGCAGCTGTAGAACCTTTACCATTAGTACCTGCTATATGAATCACAGGAGGTAAACGATCCTGTGGTCTACCAAGACGATCTAACAAGCTAACTATTCTGTCTAGAGAACGGATACTGAGTGTCTTCCTCTGAAGAGTTATTAACTTTTCAATCTCTAAAGTAGCAAGTTTCTTATTTATCATGCAGCACTTTTTGTTAGCATCTTGCATAAGCATGCTAAAGTTTCTGGAATATCATGGCGATGAACTATCATATCTATCATTCCATGTTTCACGAGATACTCAGATGTTTGAAATCCTATTGGCAATTTTTCTCGCATTGTTTGTTCGATAACTCGTTTTCCAGCGAAACCAATTTCAGCTCCTGGTTCAGCTAAATGTATATCACCTAACATAGCATAAGAAGCAGTTACACCTCCGGTAGTAGGATTCATTAAAACAACTATATAAGGAAGATTTGCTTCTTTAAGCATATTTACTGCGATTGTTGTGCGAGGAAGCTGCATCAATGACAAAATACCCTCCTGCATTCTTGCACCACCAGATGCAGTAAACATTACTAAAGGACATTTTTCATAAATTGCTTTTTCGAAAGCTTTTATAATTGCTTCACCAGCAGCAATCCCTAATGAACCTCCAATAAAATTAAATTCATGTATAACAGAAACAAGTTTTAAATCTCGAACTTTTCCAATCGCTGATACTATTGTATCCTCTAGCCCCGTTTTAAGACGATTCTCTTTTAAGCGATCTACATATCTTTTAGTATCACGAAATTTTAATGGATCCTGCAACACTTTTGGTTGATTTAATAAAGTATATTTTTTCTTATCAAATAAGAAATTTAACCTATCTTTTGCAAAAATCTTCATATGATAACCAGAAGAAGGAACAACCCACTGATTCTCTTCTAAATCTTTATGGTAAACTATCTCTCCTGTTTCTGGACATTTTACCCAGAGATTATCTGGGATAACCCGACGACCAAACATAGAATTTATACGTGGACGGACAAAATTTGTAATCCAGTTCAAAATTAAAACTCCTGGCTATTAAATCTCTTATTTATTTGTTTAGCAATTTTTACAGCTACATCCAAATCTATAAAACGAGAATTTTTATTAAAAAATAAAACCTATGTAATCTGCACCACAATCAATTGATCTTTCAACAACCTCTAATGTCTTTAAAGCATAAACTTTTATTTTAAGCTTCATTTCTTATACTTTTAAGAAAATTTCTGTTTCAAACATTTATTCTTTCAATTCATTTTATTAATATGGTAATATTTATAAAACTTCAATAAATCCACTATTTTCATAGTGCAATTTATTTTATGTACATTCCTAAGTTCTAAATAAAGAGTTTTTTCTTATAAAAATTTATATTTTTTAAAAAAAGGTGATCACTCATGATTTCAATTAATAATCGTACTTCAGAGCACACTATTGATTCCATATTCTTAAATCGATGGTCACCCCGTGCCTTTAATCAAGAAGCTATTTCTGAAAAAGATCTATTAACAATACTTGATGCAGCACACTGGGCACCTTCATCTTTCAATTATCAACCTTGGAAGTTTTTATATGCTTTACGTGACACAAAAGAATGGGATAAACTTTTCTCTATTCTTTCTGAAAATAATCAAATCTGGGTAAAAAACGCTTCTGCACTTGTTATTATATTTTCAGAAACTAAAAATCACTCAAACGAAAAAATTTATAGTCATTCTTTTGATGCTGGTTGTTCTTGGGGGTTTCTTGCATTGCAAACAATTATGTTAGGCTATTATGCTCATGCCATGACTGGAATTAATTTTCAAGCTGCTAAATCAATATTAGGTTATTCTGATTTTTATCGCCTTGAGGCAGCTGTTGCTATAGGTAAACATACAAATCCAGAAATTCTTCCAGAAAATTTAAGAAAAAAAGAAATTCCAAATGATCGGAAATCTCTTTCTGAAGTATGTTTCAAAGGGAATTTTCCATTTTAAGAAATTATATATCAAGGTTAGCTACTGATAATGAATTTTTTTGTATGAATTCACGACGTGGCTCTACTTCATCACCCATCAAACGAGAAAACAATCCATCAGCTAGTGTTGCATCAGAAATTTTTACCAATAATAATGAACGCACTTTTGGATCAAGTGTTGTATCCCAAAGTTGGTCAGCATTCATTTCTCCAAGGCCTTTATAACGTTGCATTGAGAGACCTTTATTTCCAACAGAAAAAACTGTCTCTAATAAAGAGAGAGGACCTGATATCTTAATCTCACTTCCTCTATATACCAATTTTGGTGATCTTAAATAAATACTTTGAAAACTCTGAAAAAGCTTTTCTATATATTGAGAATCAATTAAAGAAATTATAGATTCTTCAAGAACGACTACTTCCTTTACTCCTCTCACAACACGTTCAACAAGTATATCGCTGTTTCCTACAATTCTACCACTCCAAGTACACTCAGTTTCTTCTGCAAAAGCATTAAGTCGATGAGCAAGTTTAACAGACAATTCTTCATTTATTAGTTTATTTTCTTTAGAATTAAAAATACCACAAATGATTGCTTGTTCAATAACAGTCTTTTTATATTGAGAAGGAAAATTCTCAATTAATATTCGTAATTTAAGTGCATCGTTAATAATATTACGTAAATCTTGATCAGATTTTATCTCTCCAGAATCAAGACATAGCTTCATTCCTTCATTAATTCCTTGATTAATGAGATATTCTTCTAATGATTTTTCATCTTTAAGATATTGAACTGACTTTCCTCTGGTCACCTTAAAAAGAGGTGGTTGTGCAATATATAGATTGCCATTTTCAATCAAAGAAGGCATCTGACGAAAGAAAAATGTTAGTAAAAGAGTACGGATATGAGCACCATCAACATCTGCATCAGTCATAATAATAATTTTATGATACCGTAATTTATTAATATCAAACTCATCTTGACCTATACCAGTACCAAGAGCAGTAATTAAAGTTCCTATTTCTTGACTGGACAACATCTTATCAAAACGAGCACGTTCTACATTCAATATTTTCCCTCGTAAAGGTAAAATAGCTTGATTCTCTCGAGAACGACCTTGTTTAGCAGAACCACCAGCAGAATCACCTTCAACCAAAAAAAGTTCTGATTTTTTTGGATCACGCTCTGAACAATCAGCTAATTTTCCAGGAAGAGAAGCAATATCAAGAGCACCTTTACGACGTGTAAGCTCTCGAGCACGACGAGCAGCATCACGTGCACTTACAGCTCCAAGAACTTTTCCTACTACAATTTTAGCTTCTACTGGATGTTCTTCTAACCAAGAAGAAAGACCTTCATTTATAAGAGCTTCTACGACTGAACGTACTTCTGAAGAAACAAGCTTATCTTTTGTTTGAGAAGAAAACTTTGGATCTGATATCTTTCCAGAAAGAACAGCAGTCAGTCCTTCTCTACAATCATCACCAATAATTAAAATTTTATCTTTTTTAGAAGAACTGAGTGTTCTTTCTATATAGGACGTTATTTGACGTGTAAGAGCAGAACGAAAACCAGATAAATGAGTTCCACCATCCTTTTGAGGAATATTATTCGTAAAACATAAAACATTTTCATGATAGCTATCATTCCACCACATAGCTATATCAATCATGATATTGTTTTTTATTCCACTAATTCTTATTGGGTTCTCTATTAGTGGCTTCTTATTGCGATCAAGATAACAAACAAAAGCCTCCAGACCACCTTTATAAATCATTTCTAATGTACGAGAATCTGGACAGCGCTTATCTGTTAAAAAAATACGTACACCAGAATTTAAAAAAGAAAGCTCACGTAACCTGTGCTCTAGGATATCATAATCAAATTTATGTACAGTAAAAATTTCAATATTAGGAAAAAATGTTACTGAAGTCCCTGTTTCTTCACCAGCATCTCCAACAACAGCTAAAGGGCTATCCGCTACGCCATGAGTAAACTTTATTTCATGAATTTTTCCATTACGTTTAATTTTTAACCGCAGCCAAGATGAAAGTGCATTTACTACAGAAACACCTACCCCATGTAATCCACCAGAAACTTTATAGGAATTTTGATCAAATTTTCCACCGGCATGTAATCTTGTCATTATTACTTCTGCAGCAGAGATTCCTTCTTCTTTGTGTATATCTGTTGGAATACCACGTCCATTATCAGTAACTGTACATGAACCATCAATATTGATTGTTACAGTAATAATATCTGCATAACCTGCCAAAGCTTCATCAATAGCATTATCTACTACTTCATAAACCATATGGTGTAATCCTGAACCATCTTCAGTATCACCTATATACATACCTGGACGCTTTCTTACAGCATCCAATCCTTTTAAAATTTTAATTGAATCAGCACCATATTCTATATCTTCATTATTATCAGTCATAATTATCATAGACTTTCACAAGTTAGCACTGATATGGACTTCATAAAAACACCCTTAAATTCTCTTTAATGTAATTAGATTTTAAATAAATATATAAACAGCTTTATGAAAGCTTATATTTTTTATAAATTTAAATAATTAATTTTCGGACTCTGTAGAAATTAATTTCCAATTAGGATTACTAGAAGAAATTTTCCGTGCAAAAGTCCAAATATCAACTACCTTTCCAGTAATTTCAGGTTCTTTTTTAAGAAGAAGACCTTCTTGATCATAAGAAGCAGAAATAATTTGACCAACTATACGACAAGTAATCATTATATTATCGTTTACTATCTTAGCATCCAAGATCTTGACACTATCTGTTCCTATTAAACTTGATTTAATATTTTTATTATCTTTTTTATTCTTACGCTCAGATATAGATAACACAAAATTATCATATACTTCTTTAAAAAGAAGATCCTTTACTTCACTTAAATCCCTTTCATAAAAAGCAACAACTATCATTTCATAAGCAACTCTTACCCCTTTAATGAAATCCTCTGGATTGAAATGAGGATATACTGAAATAACTTTACGTAAGGAGTTATTTAACTCACTTCCAATAGGAGAAACAGCATCAATATAACTAAAATTATTAAAGTTTTCTTCCTTGTTAATAGAAGAGACTACTAACTTTTTATCTTTTTTAGATACTTTTGAAAGTTCTTCATGTATAGAAAAAATATCTGCTGGAGGTTTTTCATTACCAGTTCTTTTTCCTAAAAAACTTCGAAGTTGAATAAACAATAAAATTGTTACAATAAGAAAAAAAAATGTTATAAAATCACTCAAATTCATTCCTATCGAAACCACCTTCTAAAAATCAGAATCACTTAAAACATATAATTGCAAGGTTTATATTTTTCAAATAAAATAAGATAATTTTTTATTAAAGTACTTAAAATACAACTTTTAAACTTTTAAGTATTTTTTTATTATTAAATCAAATATAATAATCCATTTAATAAATGTAAGCTATGTACACTAATTTTTTCTACAAAAAAGAAACATATAAATTTTTATATGTAACATATTCAAAAACTTTATATAATAAAGTTAAAACCCACTTAAAACCATAGATATCTATAAAAGAATATAGATGAAATCATGTTATAAATTTTAAAGGAAAAATAATGGAACAAAATAATGGAACCAAAAAAAACTTAAATCCTAATATTATGGTTCTTGGTCAGTATATAAAAGACCTATCTTTTGAAAGTCCTAATTCCCCAAATTCACTTCAAAAACACGAAAAATCACCTAATATAAATATTACTGTAAATGTCAACGCCAATCCTCTTATAAATAACGATTTTGATGTAGTTCTATCATTAAATGCTGAAGCTAAAGATGAAGAGAAAATACTATTTAATATAGAGTTAGCATATGGAGGTGTTTTTCGTATTACAGACTTTCCACAAGAACATATACTACCTGTTCTACTTATAGAGTGTCCTCGACTTTTATTTCCTTTTGTAAGACAAATCATTGCAGATGTAACACGAGACGGTGCCTTCCACCCCCTCATGATTGATCCAATTGATTTTTCTCAAATATATACACAAAAAATTTTAGAAGAAAAATCTCTTAATACGAAAAACAATACATCCCATTAAGATTATGACGTATATTTAAAAATGGTATACTTTTTTCCAAATAGACTTAATTCCTATTTTTGTTATAATCTTATTATGTCTTTTTATCTCTTCTTCAGTAATTCTAGAAGGTAATGTCTTTAGGCGTTTTTTTTGAAAAATTTCATTAATGTTAGCATCTTTTTCTTCATGAAAACTATTTACAACTTGATGAAAAGCAAAATCTGTTTGATGACCTCCTATCATTTGTATATAAATTTCTGAAAGAAGTTCAGAATCTAACAAAGCTCCATGCTTCAAACGATTTGAATTATTAATACCATATCGACGACAAAGAGCATCTAAGGAATTTTGAGCCATTGGATGCTTTCTTCTTGCAAGAGATAACGTATCAATTACTCTTTCAAAAGAAACTATAGGTTTACCTAATCTTTCAAGTTCAGCATTAATAAACTTTATATCAAATGTAGCATTATGGGCTATCCATTTTGCGTTTTCATTATTAAAAAAATTCCAAAAATCTTCGAAAATTGAAGAAAAAGAAGGCATTTCTTTTAAAAAATCATTTGAAATACCATGCAATTCCAATGCATCTGGATGAACTTGCCTATCTCCAGGACAAATAAAAACATGAAATGTGCGACCTGTTTTAAAATGATTAACTAATTCGACTGCACCAATTTCTATAATTCTATCATTTTTATAATCAAGACCTGTAGTTTCCGTATCAAAAACAATCTCACGCATTCTTTTTCTTTAAATTATAAGTCCTATAAATATCATTCAAAATATTACAAACATCATCTCGGGTTTTATCAAAACTTTCTTGTGTATTAATGATATAATCAACACGAAGTATTTTATACTTTGCATCTATTTGTCGAGATAAAATAAGAAAAAATTTTTCTTCTGTAAAATTTTCTCTAGCCAAAACTCGACTACGTTGAATATCAAGACTACAATGAACAAGAATTATTTTATCAAAAAAACTCTCCCTCCTTGTTTCAAAAAGAAGAGGACTTTCAAAAACAACTATTTTTTCTCCCCTATAAAAAAAATCCTTAAGAATTTCTCTCTCTCTTATCCTTATCATTGGATGTATAATATTCTCAAGAATTTTGAATTTTTCTGGTTCTTCATTAAGTTTCTTAAATAAAATTTCCTTATCAACTTTATTATCTTTCGTGGATCCTGGAAAATTATTTTCAATAACAGTTACTGCTGAACCCTGATATAAATCATTCACTATATCATCAGCACTAATAACAGAAACTCCATTTTCTTTAAAAAAATTTGATACAGTTGTTTTACCTGTACCTATAGAACCAGTTATACCTAATATAATCATTTTATGATTTAATATCACAAATAAGAAGAGACCGGAGAGAGTCATCAATCTTAGGCCAAGTTTTAAACCATTTTTTAAAGCCTAATCTAGCTTGATGAAGTAACATTCCAAGTCCATCAACTGTAATAAAGCCCTGTTGTTCAGCTTGCTTTAAAATTTCTGTTTTTAATGGGATATAAACAATATCAGCAACAATAGCTCCAGGAATAAGTGGAGAAAAATCTATTTTAAATGAATCATTATAACCTATACTTGTAGGTATAGTATTTACAAAAAGACCTGCTCTTTGCATAACTTCATTTAAAGCTTCTAAAGGATGAGCATAAATTCTCTTACATGAAAAATGATCAACTAATGCATTTGCTCGAGATATTGTTCTATTAACGACATGTATTTCTGAAAAACCATTATCACATAAAACTTTTACAACAGCACGACTTGCCCCTCCAGATCCCATAACAACTGCTTTAGATAATTTTTTCCAATTTGGTTGCACTTCATCAAGACTAGCAGAAAAACCATAATAATCTGTATTCGTCGCATTCAATTTTTCATCTTCAAACCAAAGAGTATTGATTGCTCCAATCTCTTCAGCTTCTGGTGTAACATAATCAACTAATTTATAAATAATTTCTTTATAAGGAATAGTGACATTACCACCAACATAATCAATTTCTCTTGCCTTTATATTTTTAATAAAACCTTTAAATTTCTCTGGTTCTATAGATTCAATAACGTATGAACCTGAAATTTTCATACTGTTTAGCCAATATCTATGTATAAGAGGTGATCGAGAATATTCAATTGGCCAGCCAACTATAAATGCTTTAGGATTTTTCTTATTAATCAATAACTCTTTCCTTCCGAAGGTCTTTTAAAAGTTCTAAAATAGGTAATCCAAGAATAGTAAAAAAACTTCCTTCTATTGTCTCAAATAATTGAATACCTTCTTTTTCAATTTGATAGGCACCAACACTTGATAAAACTTTTTCACCAGATTTTTTTAAATACTGTTGAATAAATTCAATAGAAAGAATTCGCATTTTTAATTTTGCTTCTGATACATAAGAAGCTAATATAGTATCGTTACGTACTAACACGTACGAACTATGTATATAGTGTGTATTTCCTGAAAGAGAAAAAAGGTGATTTTCAGCGTCAGTCATGTCTTTAGGTTTATGATAAATTTTACCTTCAGATGACATAGTTTGATCACACCCTATGATAATTTTTTCAGGATAAATCTTCCCTAATGCTAAAGCTTTTTTTTGAGCTAAAATTAAAGCAAGTTTAACAGGATCTGTTCTATCAGATATATCTAAAGATTTTTCTATCTCTCTTTCATTAATATTGGAATTCATTGCTATAAAATTAATTCCAGCATTTTTTAGAATTTTTCTTCTATGTATACTAGAAGATGCCAGTATTAAATTACACATCGTACCTTAACTCAAAATAAACTATTTTATAATAATTAGAATTTTTCATCAAGAAACTTTCTCATAAAAAAGTTTCCACAGTCTATTATAATTGTTGTTGATTATTTTTAATAAAGTACGATTCTTCTCGTTGTCTTTTTATAAAGACTTTTATTATTTTAATTTAATCCACATTCTTAATTATATTCATATTTTATTCTACATTTTTAAAATTAAATTTAAAAATAATATTCATTATTGTTAATGAAAAGTTAAAATTTTCTTTTAAAAGACAGATCATTTAAGTTGTTGAATTAAAATAGAAAAATATATTATCCACGTTTTTCACAGTCTCTTCAGTATATTTTTTTCATTAGTATATTTTAATTTATTAACAGAAAGTTAATTTATAAAAAATAATATTCATTATTAAAGGGCTAGAATAAATAAAAAATTTTATAGAAAGTAATGAGATCTATAGAAAAAATGGAAAAAGAACAAAAAAAAATTCTTGAGGTTTTAAAATCCAAAACATTAAATCCTCCACCTATCTGGCTTATGAGACAAGCAGGACGTTATCTTCCCGAATATAAAAAAATACGCAAAAAAGCTAAAAACTTCCTTGATATGTGCTACACACCAGAATACAGTGTCGAGTTATCTTTACAACCAATACATCGTTATAAACTTGATGCTGCAATTCTTTTTTCTGATATTTTAGTTATTCCAGATGCTCTTGGAAGGAATGTGCGTTTTTTAGAAAAAGAAGGACCAAGGTTAGATCCAATTAGTCCTGAAGAAATTCTTGCACTTAAAGATAATAATATCTTAGAATATCTTTCTCCTGTCATTAAAACAGTATCATCTTTACGTAAAAAGTTGTCTGTTGATACAACTTTAATTGGATTTTGTGGTGCTCCTTGGACTGTTGCAACTTACATGATTGCTGGTTGTTCTACTGTCAATCAATCAGAAGCCAGGCTTTTTTCTTATCATCATCCAAAAATTTTTAAATGGCTTTTAGATTTTCTGTCTGATGTTTCAGCAGATTATCTTGTCGCTCAAATTATGGCTGGTGCAGATGTTATTCAGATTTTTGATACATGTGCTGGTGTTCTTTCTGGTCATGAATTTGAACTTTATGCCGCAGAGCCTGTTGCTCGTATGATTGCTTCAATACGTAAAAGATGTCCAAATACTCCTATTATAGCTTTTGCAAAAGGAGCTGGATATAATTTAAAAAAATATCGTTTTTTGACGCATGCTGATGCTATAGGTTTAGATTGGACCGTCCCGTTATCTTTTGCTGTTGAACTGCAAAAAGAAGGGCCAGTCCAAGGAAATCTTGATCCAATGTGTTTAGTAGCTGGTGGACAAATAATGAAAGATAAAATTAATGCAATTTTAGATAGTTTAGGTTCTGGCCCATTAATTTTTAATCTTGGTCATGGAGTTACTCCACAAGTTGACCCTCAGAATGTTGCCTATTTAGTAGAAATTATACGCAAAGGACTAAAATAGTGAAGTTCCTAATTTCTGATGCTGTGGGTAAAAAAGTTCAACTTAAAGCATTTATTGGATTGTTATTGTTTATTATAACAGTTTTTTGTATTGTTCTTTTTATAACTAAAAAGCCTTATTTATGGATTAAAGCTTTACATATTATTGCTGTTATGTCCTGGATGTCAGGATTACTGTATATGCCCAGGATATTTGTTTATCATAGTTCTTCTAAACCGGGTTCTCTTCAATATCAAACTTTTGAAATTATGGAAGAAAGATTACTAAAAATAATAATGAATCCTGCTATGATTCTTTCATGGATTTTTGGTATATATTTAACATTGCATGTTAGTCATATAAATATTGGCTGGCTTCGTATAAAATTTCTTTTAGTTTTGGGTCTTTCAGCATATCATTTTTATTTAGCTTTTATTATGAAAAGTTTTAAATATAATATGCAAAATCATAAGGCTTCTTACTTTAGAGTAATTAATGAAATACCTACTATACTTATGATAGTAATTGTAATTCTAACTGTAGTGAAACCTTTTTAAATATATTAAAAAATATATATTAATTTAATTTTTTATTATTTTCTTGAAGTTTATAAAAAAATGACTATCAATTGTTTTATATATCGTGTACCATAAAAATTCTTTAGTCATATATTTCTATGTTTATCGGTTTTTATTCTTTTTATGAATAAAAAGAAATATATCTTCCTTATTCTTAATCTAAAAAATATAAATGGTTTTCCTTCATGTCTGAAATGAAGCTTCAAGAGCTTAAAAGTAAATCTCCAACTGATCTTCTTGCGTTTGCTGAATCACTTAATATTGAAAATTCTAATATTATGCGCAAGCAAGAATTAATGTTTTCTATATTGAAAGTATTAGCTAATCAAGAAATTGAAATTATAGGTGAAGGAGTTGTCGAAGTTCTCCAAGATGGCTTCGGATTTTTACGTTCTGCTAATGCTAATTATTTACCTGGTCCTGATGATATTTATATATCTCCATCACAGATTAGACGTTTTTCTTTAAAAACTGGTGATACAGTTGAAGGTCCAATTCGTGGTCCTAAAGAAGGAGAAAGGTATTTTGCCCTTTTAAAAGTGAATACTATTAATTTTGATGTTCCAGAAAAAATTAGGCATAAGATACATTTTGATAATTTAACTCCTCTTTATCCAGATAAAAGGTTTCGTATGGAATTAGAAGATTCTAATTCTAAAGATTTATCTGCTCGTATGATTGATTTAATAGCTCCCCTTGGAAAGGGACAGCGTGCCATGCTTGTTGCTCCTCCTCGTGCAGGTAAAACAGTTCTTCTTCATAATATAGCTCATTTAATTGCAGAGAATCATCCAGAATGTTATTTAATTGTTTTGCTTATTGATGAAAGACCAGAAGAAGTAACGGACATGCAACGTTCAGTGAAAGGAGAAGTTGTTTCTTCAACATTTGATGAACCTGCAACTCGCCATGTTCAAGTTGCTGAAATGGTCATTGAAAAAGCTAAACGTTTAGTAGAGCATGGGCTTGATGTTGTCATATTGCTTGATTCTATTACTCGTTTATGTAGAGCTTATAACGCTGTTATTCCGTCATCTGGAAAGGTATTAACAGGTGGTGTTGATGCTAATGCTCTTCAACGTCCCAAGAGATTTTTCGGAGCTGCAAGAAATATAAAAGAAGGTGGTTCTCTTACGATTATTGGTACTGCACTTATTGATACTGGGAGTCGTATGGATGAAGTTATTTTTGAAGAATTTAAAGGTACTGGAAACTCTGAAATTATTTTGGATAGAAAGATAGCAGATAAACGTATTTTTCCTGCTATAGATATTCTTAAATCTGGAACTCGAAAAGAAGATTTGCTTATTGAACGTCAAGATCTTCAGAAAGTTTTTATGTTACGACGTATTGTTTCTACAATGGGAACTTTTGAGGCAATAGAGTTTTTAATAGATAAACTTAAACACACTAAAAATAACAGAGATTTTTTCCACTCTATGAATAATAAAAGTAGTTAAATGAGTAGATTACTAATTTAACTTTA